>CAZJAM010000001.1:0-27239 GCA_964544095.1 uncultured Anaeroplasmataceae bacterium
TTACATATAAAGTAAAAGATGCAGGTGATGAAACATATACTTCTAATGTACCTACAAATGCAGGAACATACATCTTGAAGACATTAATTCCTTCTGATGATATTTATGATGAGTTCACAAAAGAAGTAGAATTTGTGATTTCACCAAAAGCTATCACTGTTACAATTGATAATAAAGAATCAACATATGGTGATACAATTCTTGAACTTACTGCAAGATGTAATGATATAGTAAGCGGAGATAATGATAGTGATATTTATGTGTTATCAACTACTGCAACCTCTACATCAAATGTAGGAGAATACGCTATTGCAGGAACACAACTTAATACATGCACAAATTATAATGTTACATTTACAAATGGAACTTATAGCGTTACACAAAAAGAAGTAGTAATTGATTGGTGCCTAGATGATTATACATATAATGGAGAGATACAAACAGTTACTGCAACATATAAGGATATCAATAACAAAGATGTTAGTTTAACAGTAAGTGTTGATAAAGAATTTAAGAATGCCGCAACAGACTATATTGCGACTGCAACTCTTACAGATACAAACTATAAACTACCTAGTGTAAATACTAAGACTTATACAATTAAGCCTAAAAATATAGTTGTACGTATTGATAATAAATCTTCATTATATGGTAAGGAGTTAGCTCTACTTACTGCATCATGTGATAGTATTGTAAGTGGAGATAAAGATAGTGATATTTATACATTATCTACAACTGCAACCTCTACATCAAATGTAGGTAAATATATTATTAAAGGTGATGTATTAGATACATGCACAAACTATAATGTTAAATTTGTAAATGGTATTTATGAAATTTCAAATACTAATATAAATACAGATGAAACCGCAACAATTGATATAACTATAAAAGATAAAGATGATAATCCTGTAATAAACGCAAAAGTAGAACTTATCTATCTTGAGCGAGTTATTCAATCAGGTGAAACAGACGAGAGTGGTGTTATTGAATTTACAAATATTTTATATGGTAACTATTCTATAGTTGTAACATATAATAGTACTATGCTTACACATGCAATTGATGTATTTGAAAGCATTGTAAATGATACTGTAAAATTACCTTCAAAAGGATTTAATACAGTATTAAAAGGTGATGCCGCAACTTCATCTGATAACTTAGAAAACGCAATATCACCTGAAGAAAAAGTAAGCAACGATGATATAACAATTACTATGAATGCAAATTATAGTTCAAATGATACTACAAAAGATTTGATACTATCATATGCTAAAAATGATGATAGTGGTATTAAATTAGTTGATTATATTGATGTTAACATTGATAAAAATGGAAACATAATAAAAACTACATATGGATATCAAAATGTAGTATTTGAAATATCAGGACTAATTGCCAATTCTATTAATTCATTTGGAGAAGATAAGTATGAATACTTAATTGTTTATAGAGAACATGATGGCGTTGTAAGAAGACTTAATAAAGTTTCGTATGATGATGGTATAAACGCAAATTATGAATGTTACTTTATTAAGAATGTAAATGATCACTATTATATAACTATTCATGTAAATAACTTCTCTACATATGCATTCGGAGTATCTTCAAGTATTGTTTCATACTTTGAGCCAAGTGATAATAGTGGATTTACAAATCCATTAAAGTGCTTCATCCACTGGATAACATTACTTGTAACTATTATATTTACATTGTTTGAATTATTCGTCTTATTATTTACTGCAAGTAAATATCATGAGACTGAAGAAACAAAAGAATATAAAGGTGAAGAAGCTAAAAAAGCACTTGAAAATAAAGATGATTCTGCTGAAGTAGTTACAACAAAGATTAATAAAGAAGAAGAAAATAGTGAAGAAGTATTAGAGAAAGTTGAAAGCACTGAAACAACAAAGGTAATAAATAGACATAGACCATTATGGTGGATCAACTTATTTGTTATTATAATATTTGCAGTTCTTTCAGTACTATTATTCTTAAAAGGATTCTGTGTAATTTGCTTAATCTTAATGATTATTGATATTATACTTGCGATATTCGCACTTCTATTGTTATTTAGAAACTTTATTATAAATCACTTAAAAGATAGTAAAAACGTTGTAATTAATAAATTCGTAAAATATCTACAAAAAATAGATGATTCAGTTTCATTAAAAGACGCAATTAATTTAGTACCAGTATTACCAGTAGCTTTATTTGATGAAATAAATAAGAAGACAATAGCTGATTATGTTGATACCCTTGATAATACTAAGACTAATAGAAAAGCTGATTTTGTAAAAGGTACAAAATTATATCTTGCTGATACTCACTATATAACTTATAAGAATCAAAAAGGAAAACAAAAGACTAAGTGCTTTGTCTATGTTTATCAAGATCTTGAACATAAGAAGGTATTCTTACTTGTTAAATTAACAATGGAAGAATTAGAAGAGTTTATTAAAGAACACAGACTTTGTGCTACATCAAGATTCCCAATTGGCTTTGAATGGACATTTGTAGGAATTGATGAAACATTTAAATTTAGTGATGTTGAATCATTAATTAAATTAACTATTGATTTTGTCTCAAATGATTCTAAGAAACAAAACCAAGAAGAAGATAAAACATCGAAAGCGCAAAACGCTTATATGTCATCTATAAAAGATACTGATGGTAATTTAATAGATGAAGATAAAGAAGAAAAATAGATGTTTTATATAAACTAAATAAGAATTGCCCTATAAAGTATGATACAACAATGTATTCTTTATAGGGCATTTTTCTATTTTAAAATATTACAATATAGATTATAATTAATTTAGGGTATTACTTCCTCACTTTCCTTTCTTAAATGATATGTTTTAGACATTTATCATCTCAGGGAAGTAATACCTTTTTAATTTGTAATTATAACTTTTATTTATTAAATTATAACTAAAAATCATATTGATTGAATAAAATTAATAGTGTGCTATAATCTTTTCGTCTTAAGGTGATATTTATGGAAAATAGTGAAGATATAAAACAAATTGAATACATAAAAAGAGGCGAAAAACTACATAGTTTTAAGTATTTACTAATACTTGCGATACCTATGTTTTTTGAGTTATTACTACAACTTATTGTAGGATATTCAGACCAAATAATGATGAAAAAATATCCATCAGCTGTAACAGCTATTACAAATGCTAATAGTATTTTAAATATTGTAATAAATGTATTTACTGTATTCTCAAGTGCCGCAATAATTATGATTACAAGATTTAAAGGCGCAAAAGATGAAGCAGCTGAAAGAAAGGTATATTCTACATCTTTTTATTTTAATACAATAGTAAGTATTTCAATTTCTTTAATAATTCTTTTACTAGGAAGATATTTCTTAAAATGGATTGGATGTCCTAATGAAGCTTATAATGAAGCTGTTAAATATTTACTTATATGCGGGGGATTAATATTCTTTCAATTAATATCTATTACTCTTGCTGCATTTCTTAAAGCTAACTCTCTTATGAGAGAGTCAATGATTATAAATGTTATTGTAAACTGTCTTAACATTTTAGGTAACTTTATTTTAATTCCACATTTAGGAATTGTAGGGGTAGCACTAGCTTCAGCAATATCTCGTATTATAGGCTTGATTTTAATGGCAATAATTTATACAATTAAAGTAGGTATTAAATTTAAGTTTTCGGAATTTGTTCATGGTAATTTTATTTTAAAATATATAGGAATTGGAGTTCCTGTATCAAGTGAATCATTTTCATATCAAACATCACAATTAATAATACTTGTAGTTATTAATTCATATGGACAAGATATTGTAAATGTAAAAACATATGCATCAATGTTTGCGATGGTAACTTATTTGATAACAGAAGCAGTATCATTATCTATGCAGGTAATAATAGGTGAATTATTTGGTCGTGGTGATATAGATGGAGCTAAGGTTAAAGTAAGACAAACTTTAATACTTGGAGTTATCACATCAACCTTAATCGCATCTATTTGGGTACTTGCCTCAAATCCATGTTTCCGTTTATTTGAAATTACAAGTGATGAATTATTATTAATTGCCAAAAGAGTAATGATAGTTGATTTAATACTAGAAATTGGTAGAGCGTTCAACATAGTATTTGTTCGTACAATGCAGACTTCAGGAGATATAATGTTTCCAACAATTTTAAGCATAATATTCTGTTGGGTAGTAGCTGTTGGTGGATCATTTGTCCTTGGTGGTAAAAACATGTTAGGATATGGTCTTGTTGGAGTTTGGGCTGCGATGGCTGCTGATGAATGCTTAAGAGCCATAATATTCTTATTTAGATTTAAGAGTGGTAGATGGGCTAAACTAAAGACAAATGGAGGTAATGTATGATTATTGGTATAGTTGCCGCAATGGATAAGGAAATGAAACTTATAAAGGAATCATTAAAAAATTATCAAAAAACTGTAATTGCGGGTGTAAAATTTTATAAGGCACAGGTTGGTGAAAATGTCTGTGTTGTAGTTCGTGGTGGAGTAGGAAAAGTAAATATTGCGCATGCAACATCACTTTTATGTAATCTATATAAACCAAATGTTATAATAAATACTGGTATTGCAGGTGGGCTAGATCCTTTAAAGACATCAAATATAGTAATTGGTTCTCAATTAATTTATAACGATGTAAACGCAATAGGATTTGGTTATGAACTAGGTCAAGTTCCTGGAATGCCTAAATTTTATATTTCAGACTCTAAGAGAGTTGAAGATGTAAAAAGAATATTAAAGAGCATAGATATGCCTTATTATGAAGGAATTGTTTTAACAGGAGATCAATTTGTAACATCTCGTGAAATGATTAAATATATGCCTTCTGAAAAATATGTCGCAATTGATATGGAAGGAGCTGCAGTAGCGCAAATATGCTATTTATATCAAATACCATTTGTATCAATTAGATTTATATCTGATTCAATTGATTCACCAAACCAAGAAAGTGAATACCAAGCATTTGAAGATGAGGCAGCTAATAGATCTGCAAGTATTTGTGTTAAGATTATGAATAATCTTCACTAAAAATCATTCTGTTGATAAAGTAAAATTTCTAGATTATAATTAACTCGATAGAAACCGAGTCGGAAGGAAGCGAGTTAAATATGGAATTTATTGGTAGAAAAGAAGAAATAAAAAAATTAACTAAAGTTATTGATTCTAATACTCTAACTACAACCCTTATATATGGTAGACGTAGAGTAGGTAAAAGTGAGCTTGTAAAAAATGTTTTAAGTAATAAGACATGTATAAAATTGTATTATGAATGTAAGGAAGTTTCTGAAAAAAGTAATGTTAATGGACTTTCATCAATACTAGCTGAAGCACTAAATTTACCTAAATTACAATTCGATGATTTTGAAGATATATTAAAATATATTTTTGAATTATCTAAAACAAATAAAGTGATTTTAGTTTTAGATGAATATCCATATTTAAAAAATACTATAAAAGGTATTGATAGTATTTTACAATCGTTAATAGATGAATATAAGGATAAAGCTTGTCTTTCATTTATATTATTAGGTTCATATATTGATGTTATGACATCTTTATTATCACAGTCTAATCCATTATATGGCCGTGTTGATTTAACTATAAATCTTAAACCTATGGATTATTATGATTCATCATTATTTTACAAAAATTATTCTCCAGAAGATAAGGTGAAAATTTATTCAGTTTTTGGAGGAATACCATATTATAATAAATTAATTGATGATAAAAAAAGTGTTAAAGAAAATATAATTGAATTAATTGCGTCCGATGGTGCACGTCTTGAAAATGAAGTACAAATTAATTTGAATTCAGAAATCTCAAAAATAGTGAATACTAATGAAGTTTTTGATGCACTAGCAAAAGGATATACAAAATATAGTGATATCCTATCTCAATCTCATGTTTCAAGTGGACCAACTTTAGTTGATGTACTAGATAAGCTTATAAAAATGGGAATTGTTGAAAAAATATCTCCAATAAATGATTTGACAAATAAAAAGAAACTTTATTATATTTCTGATAATTTATCACTATTCTATTATAGGTATATATTCAAATATTCTTCACAAATTAAAATAATGGATGCGGAAACTTTTTATAATAAATATATTGAAAAAGATTTTTTAGAAAAATATGTTCCACATTCATTTGAAAAAGTTTGTAAAGAATATTTAATAAGAATGAATAAAAAAGGTGCTTTTGATCCTGTATTAGATAATATTGGAAAATATTATTATGATTTGCCAAAAGAAAAGAAAAATGGTGAATTTGATGTTGTATCAAAAGATTCACACGGTTATATCTTCTATGAGGTTAAATTTAGAAATAATCCTATAACTGATAAGATAATAGAAGAAGAAATTAAACAAGTTAATTTAACAGGTCTTGATTGTTATAAATATGTGTTTATTTCTAAATCTGGTTTTTCCTCAAATAGTCGCGAAAATGTTTTGTTCGTTGATTTAAATGAATTATATACGATTAAATAAAGCGTGGCTTTTTACCACGCTATTTTTATTCTATTGCAGCTATAACTTCACATTCAATTAATGCGCCTTTAGGCAAGCTTGAAACTTCAACACAAGAACGAGCTGGGTTTGTTTTAAAATAAGTAGAATAGATTTGATTAATTAAACTAAAATCTTTCATATTTTTAATAAATAAAGTAGTCTTTACGACACTTGAATAATCAAGACCTTCTTCTTTTAGTATTTCACCAATATTTTTAAATACTTGGTTTGCTTGTGCTTCTAAAGAAGAGGCAATCTCATTTGTTTTAGAATCTATTCCTATTTGACCCGATAAGAATACAAGATTTCCAAAAATTATTCCTTGTGAATATGGTCCAATCGCAATTGGTGCATTTTTTGTGTTAATTATTTTCATATATAAATCACTCCTTAAAATTATTATATAATATTTAAGTATAGAAAAAAATAAAATCCTATCAAATGATAGGATTGATTTTTAAGATGGTGACCCGTACGGGGTTCGAACCCATAAATGCATGCGTGAAAGGCATGTGTGTTAAACCATTTCACCAACGGGCCAGGACACAACGATATTATTATAGCATTTAAAGTTTAAATGTCAATACAGATTTTCAAATAAAATTGATTACTTTTTTAAAAAAATAGAGTATAATAAAGAAAAGGAGTGGAAATTATGAAATATATTATTACAATTGGAAGACAATATGGTTCGGGAGGAAGATTTATAGCTAAAAAACTTGCTGAAAATTTAAATATAAAGTTTTATGATAATGAACTTCTAACAAAAGCTTCAGGTGAGTCTGGATTATCAAACCATGTACTTGAATCATATGATGAGAAGAAAGATGGTTTCTTTTCAGGCGTAGTACCATCAACATTCTCAGTAGATTTATCATTAGGACAAAAGGTATTTTTAGCGCAATTTGAAGCAATTAAGAAAATTGCTGATACTGAATCTGCAGTTATTGTAGGCCGTTGTGCTGATTATGTTTTATCTGATCATGAAAATGTAGTAAATATTTTTATTACAGCACCTATAGATGAGCGAATTCAAAGAGCTGTAAAATATTATAATATTGCGGAAAAGAAGGCAGCGCAAACTATTCAAAAAATGGATAAGAATCGTGCTTCATATTATAATTTCTATAGTGATAAAAAATGGGGAAGAGCTGATACATATGATTTATGTATAAGTTCTAGTATAGGAATTGATGAATGTGTAGTTATTATAAAAGATTTTGTTAAGCATAAATTAAATATTGAATTATAAATATTATCTCTACCAATTAATTTTGGTAGGGATTTTTTTTAAGTGTGATATAATAATTTTAGGTGATATAAAATGTCAAGAATAGATTTGGCTATTAATTATAAGAATAAAGGATTAAACTGTGCTGAGGCTATATTAAAAGCTTATTCTGATGTTGTTGATGTAGATTTTGAAGTCTTACAAAGAATAGGTTCTGGATTTGGAATTGGTATGGGATGTTTTGAGGCTACATGTGGGTCTTTAATAGGTGCAAATATTATTTTAGGATTATTAAATAATAATCCAATGAAAAAAACAATGACTATGTCTTCTAAATTGGTTAGTAAATTTAAGGAACTTAGTAAGGATATTACATGTAAGGTATTAAAAGGAATTGATACTGGTGTAGTATTATGTAAGTGTGTAGATTGCGTAAAAAATGCTTGTATAGCGCTAGAGAGTGTATTGAAGGAAGAAGGTATTTTAATAAATGCTTAAAGTTTTTTTAAATAAAGGTGAAGAAAAAGAAAAAATACTTGGATATCCTTGGATATTTAATAATGAAGTAAATCGTTTTGATGGTAATATAATTAACGGCGATATTTGCATGGTTTTAACTTTTGAAGGTAAGTTTTTATGTTATGGATTTTTAAATACTTCATCAAAAATAATGGTAAGAATATTATCTTATAAAGAAGATGATGTTATTGATAAAGAATTCTTTAAGAAAAGAATTGCTTTTTCAATTGAACATAGAAAAACTTTAGGTTTTATTGGTTGCACAAGACTTGTATTTAGTGAAGCTGACTACTTACCAGGTCTTATAGTGGATCAATATGGTGATTACTTATCAGTTCAGTTTATGTGTCTTGGAATGGATAAGATAAAGAATGATATAGTAGATATACTTGTTGAACTTACAGGATGCAAGGGAATATATGAAAGGTCTGATATGCCTGTAAGAGAAAAAGAAGGATTACCACAAACTAAGGGATATTTATATGGTAGGTTTGATACAAGAATAGAAGTAGTTGAAAATGGTATTAAATTTATAGTTGATGTGGCAGAAGGACAAAAAACAGGCTATTTCTTAGATCAAAAGCTTAATAGAGATATTTTAAAATATTATGTAGGTGGTAAGGATGTACTTGATTGCTTTTCTAATGTAGGTGGATTTGCACTACATGCGTTAAAATATGGCGCAAAAAGTGTTGTGGCAACAGATATATCTAGAAAAGCTTGTGATGATATATTATATAACGCATCACTTAACAATTTTAAAAATTTAGAAGTTAAATGTGTTGATGTATTTGATTTCTTAAGAAATGATACAAATACATATGATGTAATAGTATTAGACCCTCCTGCATTTACTAAATCAAAAGATACAGTAAAGAAAGCATATAAAGGTTATTTAGAAATAAATACTCAAGCATTAAAGAAAGTAAGAAGTGGAGGATATCTTTTAACATTTAGCTGTAGTCAGCATATGACACCAGATTTGTTTTTTAATCTTATAGAAGATGCCGCACATAACGCAAAGCGTGATGTTAGACTTGTAGATTTTAGAGTTCAATCTCCAGATCACCCATCCCTTTTACAATCTGAATCTGAATTATATCTTAAATGCTTAATTTTAAGAGTAATTTAATATAGTCTATTGAAATAGTAGGAATTAAAATGTATACTTTAAATAGGTGATATTTATGAAGATTTCAACAAAAGGAAGATATGGAGTACGTCTTATGATTGATCTTGCAATCCATAATACAGGAGAAGCAGTTAAATTAAAAGACATATCTTTAAGGCAAGAAATATCAGAAAAATATTTAGAACAAATTGTCGCCTCACTAAATAAGGCAGGCTTTGTAAGATCTATAAGAGGAGCTCAAGGTGGGTATGTTTTAGCCAAAGACCCACAACAAATTACTGTAGGTGATATTCTTCGTACAATTGAAGGTTCACTTGCCCCTGTTGAATGCTTAATGGAAGGGGCACCAGTATGCCCAAGAGAAGCTAAGTGTGTTACTGTGAAACTATGGCGTGAATTATATGATGCGATAAATAATGTAGTAGATAAATACACTATAGCCGATCTTGCAAACAAACAAAAGTCTGAGGTATTAGATTTTATAATATAAAACAAAAAATGGAGATTTTTAAGTCTCCATTTATTTCGTTTTATTCAAGAATAAGTAGTGGTTGATCTCCTTCAACAGTTAAAGAATATAATGTATCAGGCTTTACATCACCTTTTATAATCTTTGTTGCGATATATGTTTCAACAAACTTTTGAATAAATCTTCTTAATGGTCTTGCACCATAAGATATATCAAATGCTTGATCTAGAATATATTGTTTTAACTCTGGTGTATACTTGATTGTGATATTTTCTCTTAATAATCTTTCATCAAGCTCACGAAGAAGCTTATCAATAATCTTTAATTGTACATCTTTTGATAATGGTTTAAATACAATTGTTTCATCAATACGATT
Source organism: uncultured Anaeroplasmataceae bacterium (assembly GCA_964544095.1). Taxonomy (GTDB): domain Bacteria; phylum Bacillota_I; class Bacilli_A; order Acholeplasmatales; family Anaeroplasmataceae; genus UBA3206. Next base: position 10,270 of record CAZJAM010000001.1, read on the forward strand.
AATGAATTCAGGTTTAAAGTAATTCTTTAATAAATCTATAACACCACTCTCATTATTAGGATTTTCAAGTAATATATCAGATCCAATATTAGATGTCATAATTATTATAGTATTCTTAAAATCTACAGTTCTTCCTTGTGAATCTGTAAGACGTCCATCATCAAGTATTTGAAGAAGAATATTGAATATTTCAGGGTCTGCTTTTTCAATCTCATCAAATAATACTATTGAATAAGGATTACGTCTAACAGGCTCTGTTAATTGACCTGCATCCTCATATCCAACATAACCAGGGGCAGCACCAATTAGTCTTGATACAGTGTATTTTTCACTATATTCAGACATATCAAGACGTACTATATGAGATTCTGAATCAAATAGTGCTTCAGCTAGCGCTTTGGCAAGCTCAGTCTTACCAACACCGGTAGGTCCTAGGAATAAGAATGAACCAATTGGTCTATTTTCATCTTTAATACCCGCACGTTGACGAATTATTGCGTCACTTACAAGCTCAATAGCTTTATCTTGACCAATTACTCTCTTTCTTAGTGTTTCCGCAAGATTTAATACCTTTTCTCTATCTCCTTGCATAAGCTTAGAAATAGGGATATTAGTAGCCTTTGATATTACTTCAGCAATATCATTTTCTGTAACGGTTTCAGAAAGTAATGAATTATCTTTAGTACGATTTTCAAAATCCTTTATTTCTTTTTCAATTGAAGGAATCTTAGAATATTGTAATTCAGATGCTTTCTTATAATCACCATTAGAATAAGCAGTATCAAGTTCAAATCTTGCACCTTCAAGAGATTTCTTTAATTCCTTTTGATGTACAAGCTCAGCTTTCTCCTCATTCCATTTAACAGTTAATGTGTCATCTTTATCCTCTAGAACTTTTAATTCTTCATCGATTTCTTGTAGACGTTTAGCAGAAGTAGGATCATTATCCTTTTTAATTGCCATTTGCTCAATCTTTAATTGAGTAATACGTCTTTTAGTCTCATCAAGCTCCTGAGGCATTGAGTCAAGTGTTAATCTTGTAGAAGCACAAGCTTCATCAATTAAGTCAATTGCCTTATCTGGTAAGAAACGTTCAGTAATATAACGATTAGATAATGTAGCTGCGGCTACAATAGCAGAATCGTTAATATGTACTCCATGATGTGCTTCAAATGATTCTTTAAGACCACGAAGAATTGATATAGTATCTTCAACTGTAGGCTCACCTACAATAACTTTTTGGAATCTACGCTCAAGTGCAGAATCTTTTTCAATATAATTACGATATTCATTTAATGTAGTCGCACCAATACAATGTAGTTCACCTCTAGCAAGCATTGGCTTAAGCATATTACCTGCATCTAAGGCACCATCAGCTTTACCTGCACCTACAATTAAGTGAATCTCATCAATAAATAGAATTATCTTACCTTCACTTTCACGAATTTTCTTAAGTACAGCCTTAAGTCTTTCCTCAAATTCACCCCTATATTTAGCTCCTGCAATTAAAGCTCCCATATCAAGCTCATAAATAGTTTTATCTTTCATAGGTGTAGGGACATCACCTTGAACTATACGACGTGCAAGTCCTTCAACAATAGCAGTTTTACCAACACCTGGCTCTCCTATTAGGACTGGATTATTTTTAGTTTTACGTGATAAGATTTTTATGACACGTCTAATTTCCTCATCACGACCTATAACTGGATCAATTTTACCATCCTTTGCCATTTGGACAAGGTCACGTCCAAATTTATCCAAAATATTTTCATCTTGTTCATAATTTGGTTCTTGCATCATAATTATCACTCCTTTTTTTGATTGCACTCATATTATAATTCTTAATTTTGGCACTGTCAAGTATAGAGTGCCAGCAAAAATAAAAATATAGATTTTTCTTGAAAAATTATGAAAGAAAATAAAGTTTAATATTGACACCAAAAGAAGGGTTTGCTATAATCATAAATGCAATTGCGAAAATTGATGGCCCTTTAGCCAAGTTGGTAAGGCATGGCGCTGCAACCGCCCGATCGTCGGTTCGAATCCGGCAGGGGCCTCCATTTAGTTTATTGCACATAATTAGGAAAATCTTGTATTCAATGCTGAATACACCTAATAGTAAAAATGTTATTGAAGAAGAAAAGAAGTTTTTTATAATATTAATACTGTTTGAGAGGTGGAACTTTTTATGAGTGACAAGAATGTTGATTTGGAGAAAGCGCTTAAATTAATTGCGCAATATGAAGAAGATATTCAATCTTATGAACTTCAAAAATCTAGATTGGGCTTTTTACAAGGTAAGCGTAAAAAAGAAATTGATAAAGCAATCCAAGAATTGAACAATAAGATTATTGGTTTAAAGTTAAGTAACCATATAAAATAATAGGCTTTAACACATAACTTCTAAAATAGATGATTGAAAATTTACTACATCTATTTTGGAAGTTTTTTTGTTCAAATAATGCTCAAACGAAATCTCAAACGAAATTTTGACGAAATCAAACGAAATTTAAACGAAATTTGCTTGATTATTTCGTTTGCTATGATATACTTAAAATAAAGGATGTGGTATTAATGAATTTTATAAATTGTAAAGAAGCGTCAAAAAAATATAACATTTCAATAAGAAGAATTCAACAAATGGCTAAGGATGGGCAAATTGTTGGCGCTATAAAAGAAAAAAAAGAATGGTTAATACCAATTGATTATTTTAAAAACAATGAATCATATAACATAAAAAAGCCTCTTCCAATTGGAATTTCAGATTTTAAAAGAGCAGTTAGTGATTATTATTATGTTGATAAGACAATGCTTATAAAAGAATTCTTGGATTCAAAACCACAAGTATCACTATTCACTCGTCCTCGTAGATTTGGTAAAACTTTAACTATGGATATGCTAAAAGTGTTTTTTGAGAAAACCGATTCTGATACATCCAAATACTTTGAAGATAAATATATTATGAAATGTGGAGAATATTACAAATCTTTTCAAGGAAAATATCCTACTATCTTCTTAACATTTAAAGATGTAAAATGTAGCACATGGGATGAAACTTATCAAAATATTGTAAATTTGATTAGTTTAGAATATTTAAGACATAAAGAATTGGAAAATAGTGATAAATTAAATAATTTTGAAAAAGAATTATATTGTAAAATTTCACAAGGAAAAGGTAGTTATGTTGATTACCAAATGTCATTAGGATTTTTATCTTTAATTTTAAAAAAACATTATAATGTTAATGCAGTAATTATTATTGATGAGTATGATACACCGGTAGAACAAGGACATTTGTTAAATTTTTACGATAAAATCATAGAATTTATTAGAACATTCTTTTCCTCTGGCTTAAAAGATAATTCAAATTTAGAATTTGGCTTTTTAACTGGAATATTAAGGGTAGCAAAAGAAAGTGTTTTTAGTGGATTAAATAATATTAAAATATATTCTATTCTTGAAAATCAATATAGCAGTTATTTTGGATTTACTGAAAAAGAAGTTAAAGAACTTTTAGAATATTATGATTATAAAGATAAATTTGATGAAGTTAAAAAATGGTATGATGGATATTTATTTGGAAATAGTGAAATTTTTAATCCGTGGTCTGTAATAAACTATATTTCTGAATCCTGTACTCCTAAAGCTTTTTGGCAAGCAACTGGTAGCAACGATATTATAGGAGAGACTGTAGCTAATTGTTCAGATGAGGTAAATAATAATTTACAAAAATTACTAGAAGGTAATACTATAACCACATATCTTGATACAAATGTAATATATCCTAATATTTATGAAAGCCCATATAGTATTTATAGCTTTTTGACTGTTGCGGGGTATTTAAAGATTAATAAAATATATCCATTAGAAGATTGTAATTATATGTGTGATTTAGCTATACCAAATAAGGAAATTAAAGTTGTTTATGAAAAAGAAGTTTTATCTAAAATAGGTAAAACAAATTTAAAAATTTTAATTGATCAAGCATTATTTACAAAAGACTTTTCAAAGTTAAAAGATTTACTTACTAAATTTTTAGTTGAATCAGTATCATCATTTGATGGTTCAAATGAAGCTTTTTATCAAGGAATGATGTTAGGACTTTGTGCGACATTAAATAATATTTATAAAATAAGTTCTAATAAAGAGTCTGGACTTGGAAAATATGACATTGAACTAGAACCTAAAGATAAAAAACTTCCAGGGTATATATTTGAACTTAAATATGTTAGAGATGTTAAAAAATTAGAAGAAGCAGCTATTAACGCTTTGAATCAAATAGATGAAAAGAGATATGACACTAATATGAAATTGAATAATATAAAATCTATTATAAAAGTTGGAATTTCATTTTGCGGTAAAAATACATGTTTAAAATATAAAGACTAAATATATGCTTGATATAATTTGCATACTTTAATTTAAAGGGAGTTTATGCTATCATAACCTTAGGTGATACGTCATGAAAACAGAATTAATAGATATGGTAGAAGAATATGATCCTGTAGAAGATTCTATATTCTTATATGAAGATAAAGTAAGAGAAATAATTGAGGCAAGAATATTACAACTTAAAAATTTGAATTCTAACGAATGGAATATGTTTGCGGATGCATCATATGAACTTTTTAAAGGATATCAATGCTTAATATTAGCGCTTGATTCATGTGGTCAGACATCAAAAGTTATAAAACTTGCGAAAGAAGCTTTAGAATATGCTGAAATATATAAAAAGTATGTTGATGTAAAATATATGCAAAAGTTTAGTGAAACATATTTAAATATTATTAAAAAATATAAGGTTGAATTATGATAAGATTAGATAAAGCATTATCACATATGGGACTTGGTTCTCGTAAGGAAGTAAAAGAATATATTAGAAAAGGTTATATAGTTGTCAATGGAGAAGTTATTAAATCTGATGATTTTAAAATTAATCCAGATGAAGATGAAATTATAATCGATGGTGAAACATTCAAATATGATGAATATGTATATTTGATGCTTAATAAACCACAAGGAGTAATTTCAGCTACAATGGATTCAAGATATGAAACAGTAGTTGATTTATGTGCTGAATATAGAAAATATAATATATTTCCTGTAGGTAGACTTGATATTGATACAACAGGATTACTAATTTTAACTAATGATGGTGAACTTGCACATAAGCTTCTAAGCCCTAAATATCATGTGTTTAAAAAATATTATGTAAAGTTTAAAGGTATTTTTAAAGATTCATATATTAATGATTTTAAAGAAGGAATCGTAATTGATGGTGGATATAAATGTATGCCTTCAAAGGTAGAAAAGATTTCTAGTGATGAAGCATATGTATGGATTAGAGAAGGTAAGTTTCACCAAGTGAAAAGAATGTTTCAATCTCTTAATATGGAAGTAGTGGAACTAGAAAGAGTATCGTTTGGTAAAATTGATTTAGATTCATCACTTGAAAGAGGTAGTTATAGAAAACTTACAGAAGATGAATTAAATTTGCTTAAAAGTGAGTTAGAATAAGAATATTTTTTAGATATTTTTAAGGAAAAAAATAGAATATTATTAAAAAATTATGAATTATATTTGATGAAAGCGAATTAATAAAAGCGTTTTTTGAATAAAAAACATACTTTTTGTTAAAATGCTGAATTTTTAAACAAAATTAATAAAAAGTGAAATATTTTATATTGAATATTGACAATATAGTAAAATATGATAAAATAAATGAGAACTTAAAAATGAAAGCAATGAAAAGGACGCGTAAACTAACCCTCTCATTATAGAAAGCAAGCGGTGGATGTAAGCTTGTATGATGGCTATCTTTGTATCACCTTTAAGTGAAGATATGATAATGTAATGTCTTCCGGACTATACCCGTTATAGTATATATGCTTTATAGCATAGCGGAGTGCCTTATTATTATAATAAGGAAGTTAGAGTGGTACCGCAGGATTATGGTTTATGGTCTTGTCTCTATGTTTTTAGAGATAAGACTTTTGTTTTTGTTGCAGTAGTTTTTATGCAGGAGGTGAAGATATTGGAAAGCAGACATGTACTTTCAATACTTGTTAGAAATCAATCAGGAGTTCTATCAAGAATTACAGGATTATTCTCAAGAAGAGGATACAATATTGATTCGCTTACAGTTGGAGTTACAGAAGATCCAAATCTATCACGTATGACAGTTTGTGTTCATACAGATGAGGATACAGTAATTCAAATTAAGAATCAAGTTCGTAAGCTTTATGATGTATTAAAGGTTGTAGAACTTTCACCGAAAGATTCAGTCATTCGTGAAATTGTTATGGTAAAAATAAAAGCAAATTCTGATCAAAGGGCTGAAGTAATTGGAATATGCGACATATTCCGTGCAAGTATAGTAGACGTCGCACCTGAATCTTTAGTAGCACAGATTACTGGAGATGAGGATAAGCTTGAAGCATTCGTTTCAATGCTTGAACCATTTGGTATTAAAGAGATTGTAAGAACAGGTCTTACAGCATTAAACCGTGGTTCAGAAGAACTTAAAAATATAAAGCAATAATTGCTCTATATAAATGTTAATTGTCAAATTTAGGAGGAAAAATTATATGATGACAAATGAACAAATTTTAGCAGCTTGTAAAGCACCAATTTATTATGCAAAGGATTGTAATCTTGATGCACTTAAGGGAAAGACTGTAGCTATTATCGGTTATGGATCACAAGGACATGCACATGCATTAAACCTTAAGGAATCAGGAGTTAATGTAATTGTAGGATTATATAAGGGATCAAAGTCAAAGGCAAAGGCTGAGGCTCAAGGACTTAAGGTTTATGAGACAGCTGAAGCAACTAAGATGGCTGACATTATTATGATTCTTATTAATGATGAGAAGCAAGCAGCAATGTATAAGAAGGATATCGAGCCAAACTTAACAGCTGGAAAGATGTTAATGTTCGCTCATGGATTTGCAATTCATTTCAAGCAAATTATTCCACCAGCAAACGTAGACGTAGCTATGATTGCACCAAAGGCACCAGGACACACAGTACGTTCTGAGTACCAAGCTGGAAAGGGAACTCCATGCTTAATCGCTGTTGAACAAGATGCAACAGGAAATGCTTGGGAGTTAGCTAAGGCTTATGGAGCTGGAATCGGAGGAGCAAGAGCAGGTCTTCTTGAGACTAACTTTAAGACTGAAACTGAGACTGACCTATTTGGTGAGCAAGCAGTTCTTTGTGGAGGAGTTTCTGCATTAATGCAAGCAGGATTCGAGACTCTATGTGAGGCTGGATATGATCCAAGAAATGCATATTTCGAGTGTATCCATGAAATGAAGTTAATTGTTGACTTAATTTACCAATCAGGATTCGCTGGAATGCGTTATTCAATTTCTAATACTGCAGAGTATGGAGACTATATTACAGGACCAAAGATTGTAACTGAGGAAACTAAGAAGACTATGAAGAAGATTCTATCTGACATTCAAGATGGAACATTCGCTAAGGACTTCTTATTAGATATGTCATCAGCAGGAGGACAAGCACACTTCAACGCATTACGTGAAAAGGGAGCTAACCATCCATCTGAGGTTATTGGTAAGGAAGTTCGTAAGCTATATAGCTGGAACAATGAGGATTCTAAGTTAATCAATAACTAATTTAGAATGTAACTAAATTATTATGTGAGTTAGGCCTTACTATGAAGTAAGGTCTATATCACTATTTATAAAGGGTGAATTTTATGAGAAAAATTGATATTTTTGACTCTACACTTCGTGATGGAGCTCAAGCAGCAGGAATATCATTTAGCGTAAATGATAAAATCAAGATTTGTAAATACCTTGATAATATTGGAATTAAATATATTGAAGCTGGAAATCCAGGATCAAATCCCAAGGATCAAGAGTTCTTTGAAAGAGTTAAAAGTGAGGTTAAGTTCTATAATTCATCACTTGTTGCCTTCGGTTCTACTAGAAGAAAAAATACAAAGGTAGAAGAAGATAATAATGTTTTATCATTAATTAATGCAGGAACTGAGTATGTATCTATTTTCGGAAAGGCTTGGGATTTTCATGCGACAAAGATACTTTCTGTAAGCCTTGAAGAAAATTTATTAATGATAGAAGAAACTATTTCTTATTTAAAGAAAGATGGTAAAAAGGTAATATTTGATGCTGAGCATTTCTTTGATGGTTATAAACATAACAAAGAATACGCACTAGAAGTATTAAAAACTGCTGAAAAAGCAGGAGCTGTATCTGTTTGCTTGTGTGATACTAATGGTGGTTGCTTCCCAGATGAAATATTTAATATAGTGACTGATGTCTTAAAACATGTTTCTATCGAGGTTGGAATTCACTGCCATAATGACACAGGAATGGCAGTCGCTGATTCTATAATGGCTGTAGAAGCTGGGGCCACTCAAGTCCAGGGAACATTTATTGGAATTGGTGAAAGAACAGGTAATGCAAATCTTTCTACTATTATCGCAAATTTAATGCTTCATAAAAATTATGATGTTGTAAAACCAGAATATTTACAAAATCTTACATCAACAGCACTTAAGATGAGTGAAATTTCTAATATAAGACTAGATAATCAAATGCCTTATGTTGGAGCTAATGCATTTACTCATAAAGCTGGTATGCATATTGATGGAGTTAAAAAAGCTCCAACATCATTTGAACATGTACCACCTGAGAGTGTTGGAAATGAGCGTAAATTCTTAATGAGTGAAGTTGCAGGTCGTTCTACATTGGTTGAAAAGATTAAAAAGTTTGAACCAAATATTGAAAAAAATTCACCTATCGCAACTGAGATTATTAATCGCGTTAAGGAACTTGAATTTGAAGGTTACCAATTTGAAGGTGCTGACGGAACATTTGAGTTACTTGTTAAGCGTGCACTTGGTCAATATAAGCCATTCTTTACATTAGATACATTTAAGATTATTGAAGATAACGCAATAGATAAAGATGGATTTAATGCATCAGCAATGGTAAAACTTTCTGTAAACGGAGAAACTGAAATTTGTGCTGCAGAGGGTAATGGACCAGTTAATGCCTTAGATAAGGCGTTAAGAAAAGCACTTTGTGTATTCTATCCATCAATTGATGATTTAATACTTGATGATTATAAAGTACGTGTCCTTGAAGGAGGAGAAGCTACTGCATCTAAGGTTAGAGTATTAATTGAAACAAAGGATAAGAGCACTAATAAAAAGTGGACAACTGTAGGAGTATCTACAGACGTTATTGAGGCTTCTTGGATTGCTTTAGTAGACTCAATTGAAATTAAATTAAGCAATGAATAAATAAAACGGAGGATATTATAATATGGGTATGACTATGACTCAAAAAATCTTAGCCGCTCACGCAGGCTTAGATTCAGTAAAAGCTGGTCAATTAATCACATGTAAACTAGATTTAGTACATGGTAATGATATTACAACACCAGTTGCTGTTAACGTATTTAAGAACTTTGGAATTGATAAAGTATTTGATAAGGACAAAGTTTCAATTGTTCCTGATCACTTTGTTCCAAACAAAGATATCAAATCAGCTGAACAATGCAAATATATAAGAGAATTTGCACACAAGATGAATATTACTAACTTCTTTGAAGTTGGACAAATGGGAATTGAGCATGCATTACTTCCTGAAAAGGGACTTGTTGTTGCAGGTGATGTAGTAATCGGTGCTGATTCACATACTTGTACATATGGAGCACTAGGAGCTTTCTCTACAGGAGTTGGTTCTACAGATATGGCTGCAGGTATGGCTACAGGAGAGGCTTGGTTCAAGGTTCCTTCTGCAATTAAGTTTAATTTAACTGGAAAGTTAAATAAGAATGTATCTGGTAAGGATGTAATTCTTCATATAATCGGTATGATTGGTGTAGATGGTGCATTATATAAATCAATGGAATTTAGTGGAGAAGGATTAAAGAATCTTTCTATGGATTCTCGTTTATGTATGGCTAATATGGCAATTGAAGCTGGTGCTAAGAATGGAATATTTGCAGTAGATGAGCAAACACTTGCATTCTGCAAAGAGCATTCTAAGAAAACTCCAGTTGTATATGAGGCTGACCCTGATGCAGAATATGATGCAGTATACGATATTGACTTATCAACAATAAGACCAACAGTTGCTTTCCCTCATCTACCTGAAAATACTAAGACTGTAGATGAAATCGGTGAAAAAGAAGTTAAGATTGATCAAGTAGTTATTGGATCTTGTACAAATGGACGTATGGAAGATTTAAGAATTGCTCATGAAATCTTAAAAGGAAGAAAGGTTGCTAAAGATATTAGAGTAATCATTATTCCTGGAACTCAAAAGATTTATTTACAAGCAATCGCTGAAGGAATTATTCAAGATTTAATTGAAGCAGGATGTGCAGTATCAACTCCAACATGTGGACCATGTCTTGGTGGTTATATGGGAATCCTTGCTGCAGGTGAAAGATGTATTTCAACTACTAACAGAAACTTCGTAGGACGTATGGGACATGTTGATAGTGAAGTTTATCTAGCATCTCCAGCTACAGCAGCTGCTTCGGCATTAACAGGATATATAACTAATCCAGAAAGTGTAGGTAGATAATATGAACGCAAAAGGTAGAGCATTTTGTTATGGAGCTGACATCGATACTGATGTTATTATTCCAGCAAGATTTTTAAATACATCAGATCCAAAAGAATTAGCCGTACACTGTATGGAAGATTCTAAGCAAGATATTAATGCAGGACTTCCTGTCTTCTCTAAGAGAGTAAAGCCTGGAGATATTATTGTTGCACAAAAGAATTTTGGATGTGGTTCATCACGTGAGCATGCTCCTATAGCTATTAAGGCATGTGGAGTATCATGCGTAATCGCAAAGTCATTCGCAAGAATTTTCTATCGTAATTCTATTAACATTGGACTTCCTATTTTAGAGTGTCCTGAAGCTGTTGATGGAATTAGCGAAGGAGATACTGTTTCAGTTAATTTTGATACTGGAGTTATCACAAATGAAACTACAGGTAAATCATATAAAGGACAACCATTCCCTGAATTTATGCAAAAGATTATAAATTCTAATGGTCTTGTAAATTATATTAAAGAAAATAATAAGTAAAATTTAAGGAGAAAAATTATGGCAGAGTTTAATATTGTAACACTTCCAGGAGACGGAATCGGACCAGATATCGTTAGAGAAGCTGTTAAGGTTTTAAATAGAATTGGTGAGTTATATGGACATAAGTTCAATATAACTGAGAAGAGAATGGGAGGAATTGCCATCGATATGGATGGTACTTCACTTCCTCAAGATACAATTGATGCATGTCTTGCATCAGATGCAGTATTACTAGGAGCTGTAGGAGGACCAAAGTGGGATCACCTTACTAATGGAGACCGTCCTGAGAAGGGACTTCTTGGAATCCGTGGAGCTTTAAAGCTTTATGCTAACCTAAGACCAGCAGTATTATTTAAGCAATTACAACATACATCACCTCTTAAGCCTGAAATTGTTGGTGAAGGACTTGATATTTTAGTTGTTCGTGAGCTTACTGGTGGTATGTATTTTGGTGAGAAGGCTAATTCTCCTGCATATAACCCTGAAAAGCCTGATTGTTGGGCATCAGATCTTGAGAAGTATTCAGTTTATGAAATCGAACGTATTCTTAAAACTGGATTTGATTGCGCAATGAAGAGAGGAAAGAAACTTTGCTGCGTACATAAGGCAAACGTACTTGAGTCTTCAAGATTATGGAGAGCAGTATTTGAGCGTGTTAAGAAGGATTATCCTGAAGTTGAGACATCAGAAATGTATGTTGATAACTGCGCAATGCAATTAGTTCGTAATCCAAGACAATTTGATGTTATCGTTACATCAAATATATTTGGAGATATTTTAACTGATGAGGCATCTCAAGTTGCAGGTTCTATCGGAATGCTTGCATCTGCATCTTTAGGAGCTTCAAAGCTTGGTCTATATGAGCCAATTCATGGATCAGCTCCAGATATTGCTGGAAAGAATTTAGCAAACCCAATCGCAACAATATTATCATTACCTTTAATGTTCAGATATTCTTTAGGATTAATGAAGGAAGCTGATGCAATTGATAAGGCTATAAATGATGTCTTAGATGCAGGTTATAGAACTGGAGATATTTTCTCTAGTGAATTAAATGATCCATCTAAGAAGGTTGGAACTAAGGAAATGGGAGACCTTATTGTTAAGGCTTTAAAGTAATTAAAGTTTTATAAGAAAGGATTAGTCACACGACTAAAAATGGTATAAAATATGAAAAGTGATGTAGTAAAAAAGGGTGTTGAAAGAGTACCTAATCGTTCACTATTCAAAGCACTAGGATATACTGATGAAGAAATTGAACGTCCATTAATTGGAGTTGTATGTGCTAAGAGTGAAATTGTTCCAGGACATATGTATCTAGATAAAATTTGTGATGCAGTAAAGCGTGGAATTCTTATGGCTGGAGGAACTCCTATTGAAGTTCCTGCTATAGGAGTTTGTGATGGAATCGCTATGGGACATGAGGGAATGAAGTTCTCTTTAGTTACACGTGAACTTATTGCTGACTCAGTTGAATGTATGGCTCAAGCTCATGCATTTGATGGACTTGTATTAATTCCAAACTGTGACAAGATTGTTCCAGGTATGCTTATGGGTGCTTTAAGATTAAATCTCCCAACTGTAGTATGCTCTGGAGGACCAATGCTTGCAGGTCACGTTGAAGGACATAAGACATCATTGTCTTCAACATTTGAAGCAGTAGGACGTTATAAGGCTGGTAAGATTTCTAAGGAAGTTCTTGATGAGTATGAAAATCATTCATGCCCAGGATGTGGATCTTGCTCAGGAATGTATACAGCTAACTCAATGAACTGTATGTGTGAGGTATTAGGAATTGCCTTACCAGGTAATGGAACTATTCCTTGTGTTTATGCTGACCGTATTAGACTTGCAAAGCATGCTGGTATGGCCATAATGGATATGGTAAAGAAAGATATTAAAGCACGTGATATTGTTAACGCTAAGTCTATTCATAATGCACTTACTGCAGATATGGCACTTGGATGTTCAACAAATACAATGCTTCACCTTCCAGCAATTGCTCATGAAGCACATGCTGACTTTACACTTGATGATGCAAATTTAATTTCTGCACATACACCAAATTTATGTCATCTAGCTCCAGCTGGACCTACATATATGGAAGATTTAAATGAAGCTGGAGGAGTTCCTGCAGTATTAAAGGAACTAGAAAAGCTTAATTTAATTGATGTAAACCTTTTAACAGTTACTGGTAAGACTGTTGGTGAGAATATTAAGAATGCCGTTAATAAGAATCCTGAGATTATTCGTACTTATGAGACAGCATATTCTAAACAAGGAGGACTTGCAGTATTAAAGGGTAACCTTGCTCCTAACGGATGCGTTGTTAAGCGTGGAGCTGTTGCACCTAATATGCTTGTTCATACTTGTAAGGCAAAGTGCTATAACTCTGAGGAAGAAGCAATTGAGGCAATTGATGGTAATAAGATTGAAAAGGGTGACATTGTAGTCATTCGTTATGAAGGACCTAAGGGTGGTCCTGGAATGAGAGAAATGCTAGCACCTACTTCAAGACTTGCAGGTATGGGACTTGATAAGGATGTTGCGTTAATCACTGATGGACGTTTCTCAGGAGCAACTCGTGGAGCTTCTATTGGACACGTTTCTCCAGAAGCTGCAGAAGGTGGTTTAATTGGACTTGTTGAGGATGGAGATTTAATCCATATTGATATGAACAAATGTACAATTGAACTTCTTGTATCTGAAGAAGAAATTGCACGTCGTCGTGCAAATTGGAAAAAGCCAGCACCAAAGGTAACTACAGGATATCTTGCACGTTACGCTAAGCTTGTAACATCTGCCGCAACAGGTGCTGTATTTAAGGATTTAACAGAAGAAGATTTCTAATAATCCCAAACTAAAAAAATTAGTAAGGAGATTTTAATATGAAAATTAATGGTTCACAACTTTTAATTGAATGCTTACTTGAACAGGGTGTTGATACTATATTTGGCTATCCTGGAGGAGCAGTATTAAATATTTATGACGCTCTATACAAAAATAAGGATCGTATAAAGCATATTTTAACATCACATGAACAAGGAGCAGCTCACGCAGCTGATGGTTATGCTAGAGCTACAGGTAAGGTTGGAGTCTGCATGGCTACATCAGGACCTGGTGCTACAAACCTTGTAACAGGAATTGCAACTGCATATATGGATTCTATTCCAATGGTCGCAATTACAGGAAATGTAGGATTATCTTTTATTGGTAAAGATTCATTCCAAGAAATAGATATTACTGGAATTACTATGCCAATAACAAAGCATAATTTCTTTGTACGTGATGTTAACGACCTACACGAAATTGTTCGTAAGGCATTCCAAATTGCTCAATCTGGAAGACCTGGTCCAGTTTTAATTGATATTCCTAAGAATGTAACAGCCGCAATGGTTGAATATACTAAGGAAGAGCCTTTAAAAATTTCAAGAAAGACAGAATATTTAAATGATCAAGTATTCAAGAATGCTTCTGATATCATTAATTCATCAAAGAAACCATTCATATTTGCTGGTGGAGGAGTAATTGCCTCTGGAGCATATGAAGAAGTAAAGGCATTAGCTGAAAAGATTAATGCTCCTGTATCTTTATCATTAATGGGACTTGGTGCTTTCCCTGGAGACCATAAACTATTTACAGGTCTTATAGGAATGCATGGTTCACTTACATCTAATAAGGCTGCACGTGAATGTGATTGCTTAATCGCTTTAGGTGTTCGTTTTAGTGACCGTGTATATGGTGATGCTAAAAAGTTCTGCCCTAATGCAAAAGTAGTACATTTTGATGTAGATCCTGCTGAAATTGGTAAAAATATTCCAGTTGATGCCGCTGTTATTGGAGATTTAAAGAATGCATTAGATGGAATCCTACCTCTTATTAATAAAAGAGATGAGGATGAATGGAATAAACATATCTCTGATTTAAAGGTAAAATATCCTTACGATTTATCAAAGCCAACACCTGGTGAGTTAAAACCTCGTCAAATGATGGAAGTAATAGATAAAGAGACAAAAGGTGAATCTATAATCACTACTGAAGTTGGACAACATCAACTTTGGGCTGCCCAATTCTATACTTATAAATATCCAAGAACATATATTTCATCTGGTGGACTTGGTACAATGGGATATGGAACAGGAGCTTCAATTGGTGCTCAACTAGGAAATCCTAATAGAAGAGTTATTCATATTGCAGGAGATGGTTCATTTAGAATGAACATGAATGAACTTGCAACTATGAAGGCATATAATGTACCAGTAATTGTTATTGTTGTAAACAATAAGGTATTAGGAATGGTACGTCAATGGCAAACTATATTCTATGGTAAGAGATATTCAGAAACTGATTTATCACATCGTGAACCAGATTTCAATAAACTTGCTGATGCGTTTAGTATTAAAAATTTTAAAGCAGAAACAAAAGAAGAATTCCAAGAAGTATTTAAGAAGGCATTATCTATTAATGAACCAGTTCTTATTAATTCATTCGTTGATATGGATGAGAGAGTACTTCCAATGATTCCTGGTGGATGCTCAGTTGATGATATAATTATTGAATAATAAATAAACCTCTAAATTAAACCACTTATTTGGCAAAATTTAGAGGCTTTTATTTTTTAATACAGTAATAAAAAAAATATTTTTTTGATAAATTATTGCAAAATCAAATTAAATAAATTATAATGTTCTTAAGGTAGCGAACAAGCGAACGAAGGAAGTGTAAGAATATGACATTTGGTGAATATTTAAAATTGAAACGAACAGAAAAAAATATAACATTAAGGAAATTTGCAGAATTAGTTGAAATTGCTCCATCTTATATGAGTGACATAGAAAAGTCTAAAAGGAATGCGCCAACTCAAGAAATTTTAGATAAGATGATTAATGTATTAGAATTAAATGATACTGAAAAAAGTGAATTATTAGATTTAGCTGCTACTAGTAAAGATGTTTTGGCAAAAGATATAACAGAGTATGTTAGTCTTAATCCTAATGTAAGAGTTGCATTAAGAAAAGCAAAAGATCTTAATGTTAAAAATGATGAATGGATTAAAATTATTGAAGAAATTATAAAAAAGAAAGAGTGATAAAATGACCTATTTTTATTCAAAAGAAAATTTAGAATTAATTGCTGATAGTGTTAATAAAAGATACTATCATGAACGATTAGAAAAAATATTGCCATTAGATCCATATGATTTGTTGGAAAAATTAGGATTGGAGATTGAATGGAAATTTATTTCTCCGAATTTTGATTTGTTGGGGATGATATTTTTTGAAGATTCAAGTTGGTTTATTTGGGATAATGATAATTACGAACTTTGTTATAAACCTCATCTTGAAAATTTTAAAAAGGGAACTATATTAATAAATTCAAATCTTTTGAATAAAAAATATGCTAAAAGTGAAGCTTTTGTTGTAGGACACGAAGTATGTCATTGGATAAAAGATGTTTTATATTTTAAAAACCATCCAACTGATTTTTTGCAAATATGCTCTAAAGAAAGTATTAATAATACTACATGGAATAATTCTTTTACATAATTAGATGTAATTGAAAGACAAACTAATTATTTGGCGGCGGCATTATTCATGCCACGAAATCTAATAAAATTAGAGTTCTTTAAGAGATTAAGGTATAAAAATATACCACCAGAACCAATTGAATATAAAATCTATATGCGGAAAGTAATTAAAAGTTTAGCAGATGACTTTAACTTAAATTATAATCCCATATTATATAGATTATATGATTTAAATATTTTAAAAAGAAATTAATAATGTACTGGTAATACATTATTTAATAAAATATGGTGTGTAATAACATATTATTAACGCAATATATACATACCATAAATTTTAAAA
>CAZJAM010000001.1:27339-52539 GCA_964544095.1 uncultured Anaeroplasmataceae bacterium
AGAAGAGAATTCTTTTTAGGTAAATCAGTAGCTAGAATTGCATATGAACTTAAAAGACAAGGTTATATAATAATAAGAGATAAATCAAAATTCAAAAAATCGAAAGCAAAAATTATAATGGTTTTAAATTCAAGCAAAGAAAGAAATATAGCTCAAATACAAGTTTCACGTGGAAGTAAGAGACATGGTGATGTTCCATATATCAAAATTAGTACTAAAGATATTGGAAAAATAAAAATTATTGATTCAACAGAAAAAGAATATAAAACTGATGGTAAGGAAAAAGCAAAGTTATTGTTTAGGAGGTATTTTTAATTATGTACTATGACGATAAAAAAATAACAACATATGAGGGAATAGATGATATTAAATTAGGAGATACATTTGAAAATATTGTTACTATACTGAAAGAACATAAAATAATATTTAGTACGGGAATAGATAAAAATAAAGGGTGTACACAACAAATAGAATGGAAAACAATATATATAAAAAAATATATGTCTTTGGTTTTCGCAAATAACATATTATTCCAAATAAATTTTGAAGAAGAATTTAAGGGTGCTTTGGATAATGGTATAAAAATTGGCACTTTAATTTCTGTTGCACAAAAAATGGATACAAATCTTGAATATGATGATTGGAATGAGGTTTGGCAATCAAATGTGGGATATTGGCTATTTGATACTGTTGAATTTAAAAAAGTATATACGATTACAATAGGAATTAAAGAAATGCTTAGTGATGATGAATTTTATTCATATAAATGGTTATCTAAATATGAAAAAATAAAACAAAAACAGATATAATTAAAAAAGCACAGAAAGCTGGTAACAATCTGTGCTGCAATGGTATGTAATAACATATCATTAACGCAACATAATTATATAATTTATTAAATGTTTTGTCAAATGGAGGGATTGTAGTGACTGATGAAGAAAAAATGAAAAATTATAGATTGTCATATACAAAAGTTACTGATAAAACAATGCCAGACGGAAATGAGGATTTTCCTGTATTGCCTTGTGAAATTGAAGTTGTCCCTGATTACTTATGTTTATATAAAAATTTAAATGAATATCATAAAACAAATAATACGTGTGTTTGCTTTTATGAATATGATAAAGATTTTGATTCTATTAATGGACTATTTAATGCGATTTATTACGATGATAAGAATCTTTTAAATAAATATGCTAAAAGATTTAAAGATGTATGGATGGTTATAGAACCAGATTATTCTCAAGTAAGGGATATAGAAACAATTGAAAATAAATATAGACAATTTAAAGCTAGAGTAGTTGGATTATGGTTTTTAACTGAATTAAAAATTCCAGTTATTCCAAATATTAATTATGCTGGTAGATGTAGTTTTTCTTATATGCTTGATGGAATAAAAGAAGCGAAAACACTTGCAATATCTTTAAAAGGTATAATGAATAAAACTGTTGAAGAAAATTTATTAAAAGAAGTTATAAAATTTGTAATAGATAATACAAAAGTGAAACAGTTTATAGTATATTCATGTGGTTTAAATGATGAGAAGATTGATGAATATTTTGAATATGCGAAATACAAAAAAATCAAATATTTTGTAACTGATAATTTATTAAGATTAAGGAATATTGACCTAAGCAAAAAAAGATAAAGTTATAATATTAAACATAAAATTTTATACAGCCCTAATATATTCTAAGCTTTTAGGTATTTCGGTTATAATAATTGAGAAAATATTATACTTGTAGTATAATAAAAAACTAAAGGGTGATATTATGACTAAAGAAGAAATGTATAGTGATATTAGAAAATGGAAAAAGGAAAAAAATGCGATTATTCTTGCCCATTATTATCAAATTGGAGATATTCAAGATATTGCAGATTATGTAGGTGATTCACTTGCTTTATCACAAATAGCTTCAAAAACAGATGCTTCAATTATTGTATTTTGTGGTGTACATTTTATGGCTGAAACTGCAAAACTTTTATCACCAAATAAAAAAGTTTTACTTCCAGTTATGGAAGCTGGTTGTGTTATGGCTAATATGATGAATGAGGCAAAAATTAAAGAATATAAAGAGGCACATCCAGATACTATAGTGTTGATGTATGTTAATTCAACGGCTAGATGTAAACAATATGCTGATGTATGTGTTACATCATCTAATGCATTAAAGATTATAGATTATTATGCAAAACTAGGTAAGCCAATGCTATATGGACCAGATAAAAACCTTGGTGCATATGCAATGACTAAATCAAATGTAAAACTTGATTTATGGCCAGGATATTGTGGAATTCATAATGGATGTAAACCTGAGTTTGTAGACGAGATGAAAAAGCTACATCCAAATGCTTTATTTGTAGCCCATCCTGAATGTAATTTAGATGTATTAGCTAAAGCCGATTATATTGGATCAACAAAACAATTAATTGAATATGTTACATCCCAAGAACATACTGAATTCATTATTGGTACTGAGACTGGTGTAATACATGAAATGCAAAAAAGAAATCCAAATAAAAAATTCTATTTACTTAATGATAGATTAAATTGTTTTGAAATGAAACTTACAAAATTAGAGGATTTATGGAAGTGCTTAAAAGATGAGACAAATGAAATCCTAATTCCAGAAGATGTGGCATTAAAAGCTAATAGATGCGTTTTGAAAATGCTTGAATTAAGCAAATAATTTAAGTGAGGTATTTCTATGAGAAATTATCGTGAATTTGATGTAGTAATTCTTGGTGGTGGACTTGCAGGAATGTATACTGCAATGAACATTAACAGAGATTTAAAAATTGGTCTTTTTGTTAAAGATAAGCTTGATAAAGGATCTTCAAATCTAGCTCAAGGTGGAATTGCTGTTGAGGTTAATTTTGATGAATCAAAAATTGAAGAACATTATGAGGATACGCTAAGAGCTGGATCTTATATAAATAATAAGGACGCTGTAAGAGTCCTTGTTAATGAAGGTGGAGAAAACATTAAGAATCTTGTAAACTTAGGTGTTAAGTTTGATAAAGACGAAAATGGAGATTTTGTAAGAACTCTTGAAGGTGGTCATAGATCACGTAGAATTCTTCATGCCGGTGGAGATGCCACAGGAGAGCATGTAATGAAGGATTTAAGAGAATCTTTAAAGAAATATACTAACATTGAAGTCTTTGAAGATGAAATGGCTATTCAAATACTTCATGAAAATAATAAAGCTATAGGTTTAGTTCTTGTAAAAGGAGATGCAGAACCTATATATGTATTTACAAATAAAATAGTAATCGCAACAGGTGGATGTGGTGGAGTTTATAAAAACTCAACTAATGAGAAGTTTGCTTGTGGTGATGGAATAGCTCTTGCATATCGTGCAGGAATTAAAATTGAAAACATGGAATTTGTTCAATTTCATCCAACAGGTCTTTATGAGCCAGAGAAGAGAGGAAGAGTATTCCTAATTTCTGAAGCTGTTCGTGGAGAAGGCGCAATATTACGTAATATTGAAGGTCAAAGATTCATGGATAAGTATGATAAAGAACGTATGGAATTAGCTCCACGTGATGTAGTATCGCAATCTATAAAGCGTGAGATGTTTGATACATGGTCTGACCATGTATATTTAGATATTCGTCATAAAACAAAAGATTTCTTAATGCATAGATTTCCAACTATTTATGAAAAATGCTTATCTATTGGTGTTGATATGAGTAAAGATTTGATACCTGTAACACCAATAGAACATTTCTTATGCGGAGGAATCGCGACAGATCTTTTAGGTCATACATCAATGGATGGAGTTTATGCAGTAGGTGAGTGTGCAAATACTGGAGTACACGGAGCTAATAGACTTGCATCAAATTCTCTTCTTGAATGTATTGTGTTTGGTAAAAGGATTGCAGATGATATTAATAAGGATAAGGATTCATTATCTAAGCGTACAATAAAATTCCCTCCAACAATTGGTGAGAATAGATTATTTAACTTTAAATCAATTAGAGTTGAAATAAGAGATACAATGGATAAATATGTACAAATTGTGCGCAGTGAAGAAGGATTAATGCTTGCGAAAAAGATAATAGAGCGTCATTATAATAATCTTAAAAAGATTAATGTAATGTCACATTATTATTTTGAAACTCTAAATATGGCAACTGTGGCTTTAATAATTATTAACGCATCCTTAGCTCGTAAGGAATCAATAGGTTGTCATTATAGATTAAACTAGGAGGAGCAAATGGATTATAAAATCATTGATACTATAATTTTAAATGCTTTAAATGAAGATATGCCTGAAGGTGATTGTACAACTGATAACTTAATACCAGTTGATCATCAATCTAAAGCTCGTTTTATTTGTAAAGAGGATGGAGTTATATCAGGAATTGATGTTGTAAGAAGAGTGTTTGAACTAGTTGGTGGTAAATTTAATTTAACATTTAATGTAAAAAATGGAGATAATGTTAAAAAAGGTGATATCATTGGTTTAATTGATGGAGATACAAGAACTCTTTTAAAAGGTGAAAGAGTAGCATTAAACTTATTCCAACGTATGTGTGGTATCGCAACTACTACCAAAAAATTCACACAAGAACTACAAGGTAATACAAAAATATTAGATACAAGAAAAACAACACCAAATCTACGTTATATTGAAAAAATGGCTGTAGTAGATGGTGGAGGTACTAATCATAGATATTCACTATCTGATATGGCAATGATTAAGGATAATCATATAGTAGCCTCTGGTTCTATAACAAATGCAGTTGAAATCTTAAAATCTAAGATTACTAAGCGTGTAGAGGTTGAGGTTGAAACAAGGGAAGAATTCCTTGAAGCAAACGCAACAGATGCAGATGTAATAATGCTTGATAATATGTCAAATGAAGATATGAAATGGTGTGTTTTACATAACGATAAGAAGAAACATCAACTAGAAGCATCAGGTAATATGACTGTAGAGCGTATTAAAGAGGTTTCAAGCCTTGGTGTTGATTTTATATCAGTTGGTGCCTTAACACATTCACCTAAAGCACTAGATATATCTTTAAAGTTTTATGATTTAAATTAGGAGAAAAAATATGAAATTTAGTAAAGAAGCATTCCAAATGGTAGTAAATAATACTGACCCTAATGGTATAGATACATTTATTTTAGATGATAATAAAAATAAAATTGATTATCATATTTATATGATTTTAATAGAGTCAGGTAATGTTGCCTCAATAATTTGTGAAAAATTACCTGCATCAGGTGATAAAAATAATTATGAAGTATATGAATTTAATGGTAATAAACTATTAGAACATAATGTAGTAAGAATTAAACTACTAGATAAATCAAATCCAAGACATGATAAACTTATAGACAAGTTTATAAATAGAGATTTTAAGTAATATTTGATTATAATGGTTATGTATATTAACTTTACCATTTTTTATTTAACTAAATGATGTTATAATTAACTTATAAGTGAGGTATCTTTAGTTTATGAAAAAAGCAATAGAATACATATTATTAATAGGTGGAATAATATGGCTTACGATTATCTCTGTTTTGAGTTATGGTACTTTATATAAAATAGCACATTATTTGGATATATTTGATAACTATACTGCTACTGAAGCAACTGCATGGCTTCTTTTATTATTACTTTTTTTTGTTATAGGGTTTGTTTTAATAACTATACCAACAGTAAGATTTATTTATTCAATGCAGATGTATTTAAGTTTTAGAAAAGATCCAACTACTACAATCACTAAAGGAATAATAGTAATGATAAATGCAAATATAATTGCAGGTATTTTAATTATTTTTGATAAAAAAGATAGATGTAAAAGAGAAAGCATAGAATAATTATAATCTAGAAAAATTTAATTAGTACATTAAACAGTTAAATAATTTAGAAGTGTTAAAAAGTCTTGATATTACTGATTTTTTAACACTTTTTTATTTTAAAAAAAATGTAGTTAAAAAATTTTTTTTAAGTCATAATAATATATTTAATTGTTGTAGATTTTAATGTAACGAGAGGTGCCTCGTTGCAGTCGTTGCTGCAACAAGAAGTGTCTTGTCGCAAAAATTTGTGCAACGAGAAGTGTCTTGTTGCATTATAAAAATATTTAGTTGATGTTTTAGACATTACAATTTATAATAAACTTCTATTTATAATTTATTAAAAGAACAAGAATGGTTCATAAAATTAAAATAATATATAAAAAAATAAAAATCATTTAAAATAAAATGCAAGCTTATGCCATCAACTTAATTTTTTTTTGAATAATAATAGAAATCATCATTTTTTGTGCTATAATTTTTTTGTGTTAAAAAGGATGGTGTAATATATGGTAAATATTGGTATTTACGGATATGGAAACTTAGGTAAAGGAGTAGAAGCTGCGATTGAAAAGAATAGTGATATGAATCTAGTTGCAGTATTCACAAGACGTAATCCTAAGGATGTAGTAATAAGAAATAAGTCTGCTAAGGTAGACCATGTTGATAATATTCCTTCATATAAAGGAAAAATAGATGTAATGATTTTATGCGGAGGTTCTGCAACAGACCTTCCATGGCAAACTCCAGAGGTTGCAGCAGATTTTAATGTAATTGATTCATTTGATACTCATGCAAATGCTTTAAAGCATTTTAATGATGTAGATAAAGTAGCTAAGAAAAATGGTACAACTGCAATAGTATCTGTTGGATGGGACCCAGGAATGTTCTCACTTAATAGATTATATGCAGAATCAGTTTTACCAGATGGTAAGGATTATACTTTCTGGGGTAAGGGAGTTTCTCAAGGACATAGCGATGCAATCAGAAGAATTGAAGGTGTCCAAGACGCAAGACAATATACTTGTCCTGTAGAAAAAGCATTAGAAGAAGTAAGATCAGGATCAAATCCAGAACTTACTACTAGAGAAAAACATACAAGACTTTGTTATGTTGTAGCTAGGGAAGGTGCTGATCTTAAAAAGATTGAAAATGAAATTAAGACTATGCCTAACTACTTTAGTGATTACGATACAACAGTAAATTTCATTTCTCAAGAAGAACTTGATAAGAATCATAAAGGACTTCCTCATGGAGGATTTGTAATTAGAACTGGTCAAACAGGATTTGATAATGAAAATAAGCATGTAATTGAGTATTCATTAAAGCTTGATTCAAACCCAGAATTTACAGGATCTGTTCTTATTGCGTATGCTAGAGCTTGTAAGAGACTTAACGATGAAGGAGTTAAGGGATGCAAAACTGTTTTTGATATTGCGCCATCTTATCTATCAAGATTATCAAATGATGAATTATTAAGTCATGTTTTATAATATTTGAATAATATAATTTATATAATAATTAAATTAATAAG
The DNA here is from genome assembly GCA_964544095.1 of uncultured Anaeroplasmataceae bacterium. Lineage (GTDB taxonomy): Bacteria > Bacillota_I > Bacilli_A > Acholeplasmatales > Anaeroplasmataceae > UBA3206. The sequence continues at coordinate 34,698 of CAZJAM010000001.1, forward strand.
CACATTAGGTTAATAAATCTAATGTGTTTTTTTCTTCTTTTATAAAAAATAATGAAACAATCTTTTGCTTAAAGAATTTTTTGAAAATAAGTATATATTTTTTTTTTTTTTTGCATAATTATCTAAAATATCACAAAATGAGGTTGATTTTGGCGCATTATCGACATTTTTAAAAAATAATATAATATTTTTATCGAAAATTTATTGATAAAAACGCTTTCTTTTGCTAAAATTAGGTTGCTTTGAGAAAGGATGTTTTATAAATGAAGAAAATTATTGCATTCATATTAGCTTTAATTTCAACTATTACTTTAGTATCTTGTGAGGATAGAAGTGAATCTTCTACAAATACTGAGGAAACCAAGAAGACAAGACTTGATGCTCCTGAGATTACATTGACATCAAACATTGTGTCTTGGGATAAGGTTGAAAATGCAGGGGAATATGTAATAAAAATCAATGATGAAGTCCTAGAAGGACAAACAGAGCTAACTTATGAGATCAAGAAGAGTGAGGCAGGACAATATCAGGTAAGTGTTAAAGCTGTACCTACTAATACTACTAAATATAGAGAGTCTTATTATTCTAATGTAGTAACTTATAACAAACTAGAGACAACTTCCACAACAATTTGGGTTGTAGGAGATTCTACTGTTTGTGAGTATGCTACATATAATAATGATGGTAGTGTACTAACTGTAACTGATACTACATATTTCTATGATAGATATGGATATGCTACTCAATTTAAAACAATTTTTGATGATAATGTAACTATTAAAAATTATGCAATGTCTGGACGTAGCTCAAAAAGCTTTATTACAGATGAATCAGGTAATTATGATAGTGTAATGTCTAAAATGAACAAAGGCGATTATCTTGTAATTGGATTTGGACATAATGATGAAAAGAATGATGACCAAGCTAGATTCGCATCAGCTCTTGATTCAACTGATACAGAAGGTTCATTTAAAAATATATTATATAATAAGTATATTAAACCAGCAGAAGATAAAGGTGTTACTCCAATTTTATGTTCACCTATTGTACGTGCTTCAAAAACTAATGATTATACTGGCTCAAATGGGCATATTACTGCATATGGTGATTATGGAAAAGCTGTAGTAGAATTAGGTAGTGAAAAAAATGTTACTGTAGTTGATTTAACTACATTAACAAAGAATTTATATACTGAACTTGGATATGAACAAGCACAATATTTCCATGCATTTACATCAGGAAATAGTCAAACTGAGGTTAATTTAAATTCGATTGATACAACACATATTAATATTTATGGCGCAAAGATGGTTTCATATTTATTTGCAGAAGCTTTAAAGAATACAAATTGTTCATTAAAAGATTATCTTAAGAACTATACTAAGCCTACTAAAGAGAATGATTTAGTACAAAATCCATTCTATACATATGTCAAGTATACAACTCCAGATTTAGTAGGTTGGAAAGAAGCTATTGCCGCAGGTAGTGTTAAAAATAATGATGGCGCAGTAGTTGATGTTAATGGAATGTATTCTACAATTACTGATGGTTGGTATGGTTCAGCATTTGGTGATATGGGTTCTACAGATCCATATAAGTGTGGATATATTGCGACTGAAACTGAAGCAGGAAAGTTTAGTGTAGGTCAAGGAAGCAATGGTTCGATGAAAGGTAAAATTTCATCAACAACTGAAGGATATGCATTTGCATTTAGACAAGTATCTGTATCTAAGAACTTTAAATTAAGTGCTAATGGAACAATAGTCACACAAATATCTGATGGAAAACAAGCTGGATTTGGATTAATGTTAAGAGATGATGCTTATATTCCAACATCTGATAAAGGAATTTGTTCAAATAATATTGTTGCGGGTGTATACCAAAAGAAAGCAGGATCAAATATTGTGGGATATGCTAGACAATCTGGCGGAATTGTTGAATCAAAGAACACTTCAACACTAACTCCTGCAGTAGGTACTACTATTGAAGCTACTATTGAGCGTGTAGGACAAGTAGTTACTACAACTGTTATATATAACGGTGAAACATTTGTAAGTACTTACACTGATTTCGATTTAACTGCTCGTGATAATGAGTATATGTATGTTGGAATGTGTGGTACACGTGGAATTATTGCAGAGTGGACAAATGTTTCCTTCCAAATTACAGGAGATGCAATTGCTGCATAACATAATTTATAAAAGTCTATGGAAACATAGGCTTTTATTTTCTTTTAACCAAAATATTTATAAACTGTTATTTAATAATTTGTATCAAACCATTAATATAACAAAATCAAGAAATAATTATAATATCATATTATTATTTTTAAAATTTGATAAATTTTAAGCAAATTATTTAACTTTAAAAAATTTTTATGATAAAATGGATTTAAGAAAAAAAGGTTAGGAGTATTATTATGAGATTAAACGGAACAGAAGATTTAAGAATACGAAAAACAGTTACAATAATCAGAAGAACATTTGAACGTATGATTATTAAAATGGATTATGAGCAAATAACTGAGAAAATGCTTGCTGAAGAAGCAATGATGAATGTAAAAACATTCTATAGTTATTATAGTTCTCTTGCTGAACTTGTAATGGAATTCCAAAGCGAAATGGCTGATGAATTTATTGCGATAATTAAAAAGCATAAAATTCCAGAGGAACTTGATCAAATTAATAGTGAGTTCATTACAGCATTATCACAAAGAGGACTAGCATATGAAAGAATTATGATGTCTACAAATTTTGGATATGTTAATTTTAAAACAATGGAAAAACTTTTAAATGAAATATATAAGGATGATACTAATTATACTGAAGCAGAATTATTTAAGAGAAAAGTCCTTATTAATTTCGTTAATACTACATCACTTGATGTATATCGTAAATGGGTAGACATTGGTAAAAAGATACCATTAAGAGATGTAATCGATTTATCATCAAAGTTAATTGTCAGTGGAACTAAAGATTTAATTAAGAAAGAGGATTAATTCCTCTTTTTTAGTTGAAAAAACCCACTTTATTTGGTATATTAAAAGACGGGTGATTTTATGAGCGTATTAAAGGTAGTAGATGTTTCTCACGGATTTGGTGATAGAACAATTCTAGAACATGCCTCATTTGTTATGCAAAAAGGTGAGCATATCGGACTTGTTGGAGCTAATGGAGAGGGAAAATCAACATTTATTAATATAATAATGGGTAATATTACTCCAGATTCAGGAAAAATTGAATGGAATAAAAGAATAACTAAAGGTTATCTTGATCAATATACAAAGCTTACTGAAGGTCTTACTATTAAGGAATTTTTAAAAACAGCTTTTTCTCATATGTTTGACCTTGAACAAGAAATGTATGCAATGTATGATAAAATGGCTACTGCCACTGAAGAAGAGACAAACCAAATGTTAGAAGATATTGGAGAAATCCAATCTGAACTTGATACTTCAGGATTTTATACAATAGATTCTAAAATTGAAGAAGTAGGAAATGGTCTTGGTCTTGGTGATATTGGTTATGATAAAGATGTTACTGAATTATCAGGAGGACAAAGAAGTAAGGTATTACTTACTAAACTAATACTTGAAAATCCTATGATTTTAATATTAGATGAGCCTACAAACTTCCTTGATGAATCTCATATTAGATGGTTAACTAACTACTTACAAAACTATGAGAATGCCTTTCTTTTAGTATCACATGATATACCTTTCTTAAATAATGTTGTAAATGTTATTTATCATTTAGAAGATGGAAAACTTACTCGTTATAGTGGTAACTATGATTTATTTGAAAAACTTCATGCGGTTGAAATTGAACATCAAAACATTGCTTATGAAAAACAACAAAAAGAAATACAGCGACTTGAAACATTTATCGCTAAAAATAAAGCTAGAGTTGCCACAACAAATATGGCTAAATCTCGTCAAAGACAACTTGATAAGATGGTTTTAATTGATAAGGCATCTGAGAAGGTTAAACCTAATTTTAAATTTAAGGAAGCAAGAGCTTCTGGTAAATTTGTAATTACTTGTAGAGATTTAGTTATTGGTTATGATACTGCATTATCAAAACCATTAAATCTTGTTATTGAACGTGGTCATAAATATGCAATTAAAGGTGCAAATGGAATTGGTAAATCTACATTATTAAAAACAATGCTTGGTATACAAAAACCAATTTCTGGTAGTGTTGAACTTGATTATAATATTTTATATGGATATTTTGTTCAAGAAGAAAAATATGATAGAACTACTGCACACCAAGAAGTATGGAATATGTATCCATCACTCACTAATGCTGAAGTTCGTGGAGCTTTAGCGGCTTGTGGTCTTACAAAAGATAAAATAGAATCCCTAATGGTAGTATTATCGGGAGGAGAAGCTGCAAAGGTAAGACTATGTAAGCTTATGTTAAAAGAATGTAATACATTAATATTAGATGAGCCTACAAACCATTTAGATGTGCTTGCTAAAGAGGCGCTAAAAGAAGCATTACAAAATTTTAAAGGTACAATTATTTTAGTATCACATGAACCTGAATTTTATGAAGGTGTTGTAGATACCATTCTAAATGCTGAAGAATGGACTACAAAAATTGTATAATAATAGAAGATTTGCAAAAATCTTCTTTTTTTATATAAATATTTTAATATTTAACTTGTATTTATAACATGAAAACGCTACAATACACTTATATTGATTTTTTAGGAGTGTATATAAAATGAGAAAAACAAAATTATTATTATCATTAGGTGTAGCCACTCTTGCTGGACTATCTTTAGCATCATGCTCAAAAGATAGCGCTGATATTGAAGTAGGTATTCTTCAATATACAACACATACAGCACTAGACAAAGCTACAAATGGGTTTAAGGAAGCTTTAACCAAAAAAGCTGAAGAAGCTGGAAAGACAATTAAGTTTGTTTACAAGAATCCAGAACAAGATCAAGCATCAATGCTTACAATGGCTAATCAACTTGTTCGTGATTGTGATTTAGTTCTTGGTAACGCAACACCAGCTGCGACACAACTTATTTCAAGTCGTCAAACAGAAGGTAAATTAGATTTGCCTATCTTATTTACATCAGTAACAGATCCTGTATCTGCAGGACTTGTTAGCGCAATGAGCGGTTCTGCTCATACTGAAAATGTTACAGGAACATCAGATTTAAATCCTGTAAGCGCACAAATGGATTTAATTAAAAACTTTGATTCAACAGTAGAGAAAATTGGTTTCATTTATAATGTATCTGAAACTAATTCTGAAGTACAAGTTGATTCATGTAAAGAATATTTAAAATCAAAATATCCTTCAATTGAAATAGAGGAAAAAAATGTAAATGAACAAGGACAAATTAGTGCAACTGTTACATCTCTTATAAAAGAAGATAAAGATCATAAAGCGTGTGACGCTATTTATATTCCAACAGATAACTTAATGGCATCTAATATGACTACTATAACAAATGTTACTAACCCTGCTAAAGTTCCTGTATTTACAGGTGAATCTGGTATGGTTGATTCAGGTGGTACTATGACTATTTCAATTTCATATTATGAACTTGGATATACTACTGGTGAACAAGCAGCACAAATTCTATTTGATGGAAAGAGTGCATCAAGTATTGATGTTGTAACTCAAACTGATGCATCTAAGATGGAATTTGCTTATAATGCTTCAGCAATGACACAAATGAATTTAACATTCACTGATGAATTTAAAACTAAATATTCTATAAAATAGTAGTAAGGAGTTTAATATGGATATTATTTTAGATACGTTGCAATATGGTCTTCCATACGCAATACTTGCTTTTGGGGTATTTATATCTTATAGAGTACTTGATTTTGCTGATATGTCATGTGAAGGAACATATGTTTTGGGAGCTGCTACAACGCTTGTAATGATTTCTAATGGTTCAAACGCATGGCTTGCAACTCTTGTAGGTATTATATGTGGTTGTATAGGAGGACTAGTTACAGGACTCTTGCATACTAAACTTAAAATTAATGGATTATTATCTGGTATTATTACACTAACTGCGTGTTTTTCTATAAATCTTGTGATTTTTGGAATTACAAAAGGTGAAACATTTAGTTTAGCTAATACATATAATTCATTTAGAACACTTAAAGTAAATGGAACAGATGATCCTACAATATTTAGTTTATTTAGTGGTCTATTCTCTATTAGAAAATATGGAATGATACTTGAAATGTTTATTATTGTAGTAATTATTGGATCTATATTATATGCTTTCTTTGGTACTGAAGTTGGAATGTCTATGAGAGCTTCTGGTATGAATAAGAAAATGGCAAGAACTCAAGGTATTAATACTGATTTCTATATGATATTAGGTCTTGTTATATCAAATGGTTTAATTGCCCTTGCTGGTGCAATTGGAGCTCAAAGAGATTACACAGTATCTTCAACATCAGGTACTGGTATGCTTGTAATTGGGTTAGCATCAATTATTATTGGAGAAGCATTATTTGGTAAGAGAACTTTCTGGAACTGGTTAATATCAATAGCTTTAGGTGCAATTGTTTATTATTTTGTAATCGCAATAGCTCTATATTTAGGATTCCCTTCGCATTTATTAAAATTATTATATGCAATATTAATTGCGTTAATTTTAACATTTGGTTTCTTAAAAGAAAAATATCATTGGAAATTAGATTTAATAGGACGCATAAAATCTTTATTTAAAAAGAATAAAGATGGAGATGCTAAAGATAATACAAATGATATTGATGAAAAAGATTTAGCAATAGAATCAAATATAGTTGAAGAAAAAGCTTTATCTTCAAATGAAAATGTTGATTTAGAAACTAATGAAGATAAAACAATGCTTAATGTATGTGATGCATTAAAAATATTTAATCGTTCTGGTAATAAAGAAGATTTAAAAGTGGCACTTGACCACATGAATGTAGAAATTAAAGAAGGAGATTTCGTAACTATTATAGGTGGTAATGGATCTGGTAAATCTACATTCTTCAATTGTGTTTCTGGTGTATATAAACTTGACGGTGGTAAAATTGTTATTAACGATATAGATGTTACAAAGACTCCTGAATATAAGAGAGCTAAATACATCGGAAGAGTAGCACAAGACCCATATCAAGGAACTGCACAAGATATGTCAATTCTTGAAAACATGTCTATCGCATCACGTAGAAATAGAAAAAGAACTTTAAAATGGGGATTTAATAAGAAAGAAACAGACAATTATAAGAAATTATTAAGTACCCTAAATCTAGGTCTTGAAAATAGAATGAATACTAAGATTGGTCTTCTATCGGGAGGACAAAGACAAGCAGTTACATTGCTTATGGCAACTCTAAGACGTCCTGATATTTTATTCCTTGATGAGCATACCGCAGCTCTTGACCCTAAGACTGCTAAAACAGTATTAGAGTTAACAGAAAATGTAGTAAATGAAAATAAGCTTACTGCAGTTATGGTTACTCATAATATGAAGGATGCTATAAAGTATGGAAATAGACTTCTTATGTTTAATAACGGTAAATGTATTTATGATGTTTCCGGAGAAGAAAAGAAGAATTTAACAGTAGAGATGCTTCTACAAAAATTTGAAAATGTAGAATTTACTGATAAAGACATTTTAGGATAAGAACAATACACTCACGATTTGTGAGTGTATTTTTTAAAAATATGATATAATGTTTGTGGTGATAAAATGGTTGAATTAAAATGCATAAAAGATGATTTTTATGGTAATGGAATAGTTTTATATAACGGTGAGGAGAAAAAAATACCTGGGCTTATTGAAGGCGAAATTGGCGTTTTTGAGGCTGTTAAGAATGGTAAATATACAAATCTTCATCTTTTAGATATAAAGAATAAATCAGAATATAGAATTGAGCCAAAGTGCCCAATATATAAAGAATGTGGTGGATGTCAATTTCAACATATGACATACGAACATGAATTAAAGATAAAAAAAGATTTTTTGCTAGAATTATTTAAAACATCAAGAACATTAAAAATTAATGATGTTATTAAATTAGACAAGCCAGGATGTTATAGAGATAAGTGTCAAATGACATATAAACTTTCTAAATCAAAGAAAGTTGTTTGTGGATTTTATGAAGAAAAATCACATAAGGTTCAACCTATTACAAATTGTAATATACAAAATGATAAGGCAACCGCAATTATTGAAGGTATAAATAAAGCTTTAACTAAAAATAAAATTCAACCATATGATGAACGTAGTAAAAATGGAGTTATAAGACATATTGTTATTCGTATTGGAGAATTTACAAATGAGATTATGGTATCTCTTGTAACAAATGGTGAATTCTTCCCAGGAAGAAAGAATGTAATAAATGATATTTTAAAACAAAACCTTGGAATTACCACTATAGTTCAAAATTATAATGATAGAGATACATCTATTGTTTTAGGTGAAAAGGAAAGAGTATTATATGGACCTGGATTTATTTATGATAAAATAAATGAATTTAAGTTTAAAATATCATCTCGTTCGTTTTATCAAGTTAATCCTAAAGGAATGAAGATGTTATATCAAAAAGCTATAGAAAATTTAGGTATTAAAAAAACTGATGTAGTACTTGATGCATATTCAGGAGTTGGTACAATTGGTATTTTAATGAGCAAATATGCTAAAGAAGTATATTCTGTAGAATTAAACCATGATGCATATAAAGACGCTATAATAAATGCTAAAATTAATAATGTAAAAAATATTAATTTCTTTAATGATGATTCAACTAAATTTATTTTAGATTGCGCAAAAAATAATGTTAAATTTGATTTGCTTGTACTAGATCCTCCAAGAGAAGGTTCTACAAAGGAGTTTATAAATGCAGTAGGTATGTTAAAACCTCATAGAGTAGTATATGTATCATGTGAACCTAAAACACTTCAAAGAGATTTATATGATTTTACAAAAAATAATTATAAAATGATATCTATAGATTCTGTTGATATGTTCGCAAGAACATCTAATCTTGAATGTATTTGTGTTTTAGAATTAATGAAATAATATGATTAATAAAGGATTGATAACTTTAGAGTATTAATCCTTTTAATTGTATAATTTAATATTTGGTGTGTTTAAAAAGTCTCGGATTGAAAACGCCAAAAGTCACCGAAACAGAAATTTTGTCAATTGGCGTTTGACAAAAACATCAAAATTATAGATTTTGTCAATTACCATTTGACAAAAATAACCAAATTGTGTATTTTGTCAATTGAAATGTTTACAAGAACATCTAATCTATAATGCATTTGTGTTTTAGAATTAATGAAATAATATGATTAATAAAGGATTGATAATTTTAGAGAATTAATCCATTTAATTTTATAATTTAATATTGGATGTGTTTAAAAAAGTCTCGGATTGAAAATGCCAAAAGTCTCGGATTGAAAATGCCAAAACTCTCGGATTGAAATTGACAAAAGTCTCGGATTGAATTAAAATATAGTTAAAGAGGTGGCAAAATGAAATTACTTGATTATAAACAAAGAATTATTGATAATAAAGTAAATTTATATTTAGAAACATTTGGTGCTATTTTAATTGAAGGACCAAAATGGTGCGGAAAGACTTGGACTAGTTTATATCATACAAATAGTGAAATATTTATTGCTGATTCAAGTGGTAATTTTAATAATAAAAATTTAGCTATGATGAATCCTGATTTAGTGCTTCAGGGAGATACACCAAGACTCATAGATGAATGGCAAGAGGTTCCAGCTATATGGGATGCAGTTAGAAGTAGAATTGATTTATCAAATAAAAAAGGGCAATTTATTTTAACTGGATCAGCTTCTATAAATAAATTCAAATATATTCACACTGGTACTGGGCGAATTGCTCGCTTGAGAATGAGACCTATGTCTTTGTTTGAAAGTGGTAAATCAGACGGAAAAATTTCGTTATATGACATATGTAATAATAAGGCTATTGATTGTTTTACAGGTGAAGTTAATCTAAATAATATTATAGACAATATATTGGTTGGAGGTTGGCCATCATCTACCAATTTAACTGTTGAAAAGGGAATATTAGTTTCTAAAGAATACATTAAATCTATAATTAATGAAGATATTTATAAAGTTGATGAAAAGAAAAGAGATAAAAGAAAAGTTGAACTATTACTTTTATCATTAGCTAGAAATGAATCTACCACTGTAACGAATGCAACTTTAAAGAAAGATATAAAGGATAAAGATCTTGATGATATTAATATTGATACAATAACTGATTATCTTAATATGTTTGATAATTTATATATTACAGAAAATATTCCTCCTTTTTCAAGTAATATTAGGTCGTCTTTAAGGGTAAAGCAAAGCATGAAGAGACATTTTTGCGATCCATCATTACCATGCGCTCTATTATCTCTTACAAGGAAAAAACTTTTAGAAAATTTAGAATTATTAGGCTTTTTATTTGAATCATTAGTGGAAAGAGATTTATTATGTTATGTTGAATCTTTTGGCGCTAAATTATATCATTACCAAGACTATAGTAATAATGAAATAGATGCAGTAATTGAACAGGAAGATGGATCTTGGTGTGGAATAGAGATAAAACTTGGAGCTAATCAAATAGATGTAGCTGCAAATAACCTTCTTAAAATTAATAATTTAATTATGAAAAACGGAGGCAAACCTGCTAAAAGTTTGTGCGTTATTTGTGGATTAACTAACGCAGCTTATAAGCGTCCAGATGGCGTATATGTTGTTCCGATAACTTCATTAAAAAATTGATATTATATTTTTAAAATTGAAAATGGATAAAATTAATTAAAATATTCGCAATTCAAATGTTTATATATGAAGGATTGCTTTTGATAGAATAGTTTTAACTATTATGGTTGAATTGTAAAGAAATATTCTTTATAATTTTAATTAGAATAAGTGAAAAAGTGGGTGAACTAATGGCAAATAATTTCTTTGAACTAGTCAATGATGGATTCTTTAATCCATTTACTAATAGAAATAAAAGATACAATTATGATTTATTACAACTGATTAATAATAAGATGTCATTAGATAACTTACAAGTAGGAAAAGAAGAAATAGTTGATTGGATTATAGATTATCTAGATAATTGTCCTATTGATATGGTTTTAGATGAAACTAATGAAGAGGATTTAGATACTAGAGCTTATGCATATGAAAAAGTAAGATATTTTGTTAAATGCGGTTGGTTAATTGAGGATTTTGAAGGTATTAGGGTAACATATCAATTTGATGAAAATGGTATAAAAATTTTATCAGCTATGGAAAAAGCCGTAAAAGATGATACAAAATCATTAGAGTTTTCAGGATATGTTTATAATATTTATAACAATCTTTATTACTTTAATTATGACCATGCAGTTGATATAGTTGAACAAGTTTATAATGCTTCAAAAGAATTAAATTCAATGCTTAGAGGATTAAATGTTAATATTAAGAAATTCCTTCAAAAATTAATTCGTGAAAATGAGGCTATGCCAAAAGAAATACTTGAAACTATTTTCTTTGATTACCAGAAAAAAGTTGTCTTAAAAGCTTTTAAAAATTTTAGAGAGAAAGATAATCCATCAAGATATAAACTATATATTGAAACTAGAATTGAAGAATTCCTTAAAGACGATAAAATGAATTTAATGATTTCTAATTATATTAAAGTTAAGTGTGATAATATTTCTTCTAAAGAAAATTTAGATGCCGCAAGAGAGTTTTTTACAACAAGGCTTAATTATATAAGCACTCAGTTTGAAGAAATAGAAGAATATATTAGTATGCTTGATAAGAAAAATACAAAATATATTACAACTGCACAATCAAGACTTAATTTCTTATTGAATGAAGAAACAGATATAGAGGGTAGAATAATAGAATGTTTAAAAGGTATAGGGAATGTATCAGATTCTTTCTTTTTAGATTCATGTTTTGACTTATACGCTACAGGAAATATTGATGAATATTCATTATATAAGCCTATATCACGTAAGGCAAAACCAAAGCCTAATGAAATAGAAGATGATTTTTCAGATGATCCTATTTTGATTAAAAGTCTTCAAGATAAATTGTTTAAAGATAATGAATTCTCTGTAAATAAGATTAATGAATTTGTTATAAAACAATTAGGTGATAATAACGAAATTCATGCAGAAAACATCAAGATAAATAAGTTTGATGATTTATTAAAAGTATTTCTTATAAAACTTTATTCTGAAAACACAAGTGTAGTATACAAAGTTAAGTATCTTGATCAATATTATATAGCATTAGGCTATAAAATGAAGGATTATATTATAGAAAGGAAGAGATCATAATGGCAACAGTTTTAAGAAATTTAGCTTGTGAAGAATTTGCGAAAGCTTATAGTGAATTAACTGATACTAGAAAAAACACTTTTTCTAGATTATGTAATAAACTTCTTAAAGATAATTTTATATATGCTTCAAAACAAGAAGATAGAAATGATTATTATGAAATATTATCTATGAAGCCTATTATTGAAAACTATTTTAGTATTATTGATTATGATCTTGTTCATGTAGATACTTATAAGATTTTCTATATTCAAACAAATGCTGATAGAAATAGAATTAATTTAAAAAAACTAGAAACTATAATTATTCTTATTTTAAGGCTACTTTATCATAAAAATAGCACGGATATTAATTCATCTATTGATATAGGAACTACAGTTGGAAAAATGATTACAGAGATTAATCAAACAGGTATTTTTAAAGTACAACCTTCAATGACTGATTATATGAACGCCTTAAGACTTTTAAGAAGATATAAATTGATTGATTTTAATTTTAATGATTATAAAGAGGATAATGTAATAATAATTTATCCTACAATTTTGTATGTAGCAAAAGTTGATAATATTGATATGCTTAATGAAAAATTAAAAACCTATAATGTAATTAAAGGAGATGAGTCAGATGAAACTTACGAAGATTAAATTGATTAACTGGCACATTTTTTCAAATACTTCTATTGAACTAGATGGAAATACTTTAATTACAGGAGAAAACGCAAGTGGTAAATCAACCTTAATGGATGCGATTTATTATGTGCTTTCTGGAGGGGATCAAAATCATTTTAACAAAGCTGCAAATGAATCAGGTCAAAGAAATCTTGAAACATATATGAGAGGAAAGTTAGGTACTGTAAATAATCCATATTTACGTCCTCAAAATGATATTGTAAGTTATATTATTCTTGAATTTTTTGATATAAAAAAGAATTTTAATATGGTTTTAGGGTGTGAACTTGAAATTGTATCAAGAACTGAGCCTAGAACTCATTTCTTTGCGATTAATAATTATAAGATAAAAGATGATGATTTTATTAAGGATAAGCAAATTATAGAATATAGAACACTAAAGTTAAATTGTAAAAATTCAAATTATGACTTTTTTGAACTATCTGATACTAAAAAAGAAAGACGTAGACAAATAGCTAAAGATTTATTTAAACTATCTGATAATAAAAGATATTTTGATTTGCTTCAAAATGCGATTTCATTTAAACCAATTAGTGAAGTATCAACTTTCGTAAACGGATTTTTGCTTGAAGAAGATAATATAGAACTTGATAGCTTAAGAGAAGAAATTAGATCGTATCAAAACATTCATAAGCTTGTGATAGGAGAAAAACAAAAGATTGAGATGTTAAAACCTTTTACTCCTAATGCAGAAAAATATATTAAGAATCTTCTAAATATTAGATATTTTAATGCACTTAAAATTGATGCGAAAATAGAAAAACTTAATAATATTATTAATAGATCTAATATTGAACTTAAGAGATTAGAAGATGAATATAATGGTTTAAAACTTCTAGAAACTGATTTAAGAGACAAAGAGGCAAGACTTAAGATTGAAATTAATCAATTAGAAAATAATGAAGCTTATAAAGCTTTATTAAATAAGAAAAAACAATTAGAAACATATAGTAATGATTTATCTATTTTAAATTCTAAATTAAATGAATTTATAAATATGGTATCTATTGAACATAAAATTGTTAGAAAATTAGGTCTTTCATATCGCTTTGAAGAAGATATTAAATCAAAAGATTTTGGTATTTTAAAAGCTCATCTTGAAAACTATAGTGATGAGTTAAAAATTATAGAAAATAATAGTATAAATTATAAAGCTAAAATTAATTATTCATTAGAAAGAAATAATGAATTAATAAAAGAGAAATCACAAGAATTAGATGATTTAGCTAAGGGATTAAATAATTATCCTAAAGATGTAATTAATTTAATTGAGATTGCGAAAAATGCTATTAAAGAAGCTTATCCTAAAGAACAAAATCCTGATGTAAGACCATTCTGTGAATATATTGAAATAGCTGATTTAAGTTGGACAAATGCGCTTGAAGGATATTTAAACACAAGAAGATTTAACTTAATTTTTGATCCTAAATTTTATGATTGCGTAAGTAATGCATATAATAAATATAAAGCTGAACGAAATGTATATATATCAGGTATTGTAAATGCGGAGGCAATTCCTCTTATAAAATGTGATAAAAATTCTTTAGTTACAAAAATTGATGTAAAAAATAAGTATGCGCAAAAATATGCAAATTATCTTTTAGGTAATTTAATTTGTGTAGATGATTTATGTGATTTAAAAAAGTATGAATCATCAATTACAAAAGAGGTAATGGTATATAAAAATTATGTTTTGAAAGCATGTAATCCTTTAATTTATGAGACTCCATATATTGGTGCTGATTCTAGAATTAAACGTATTAATAAGTTAAAACAAGAACTTAATGAACTAAATTTGTTAAACCAAGAATATCAAGCACAAATAAATAAATATAATGAAGATATTAAGTGTATTAACGAAAGTAATATTAAGGAATTATTGAAAGCTGAAAATTACGGTCAACAAATTGATATTAAATCTAAATCAATTGCTTCTTTAAAAGAAGAAATAGAAAATGATGAAAAGAAAGAGGGACTTCTTGAAATAAATGGAAGAATAGATTCTATTAGAAAGGCATTATTTGATGTTTCAAATAAAATTAATTCTAATGAGTCTTTTAAACAAAATAATAGTAAGAAGCAAGGTGAAGTTTCTAATAGATTAAAAGATACTTCTATTTTATTAGAAGAAGAAACTAGTAATCTAAATAATTTAATGAATCATTTAGATTTAGATGTATACATAGAAAAAAGAGCAGAATATTCTACTAATAATAGGCTTAATGAAGATAAAATTAAAAATAATTTTGAATCGGCACAGAAGTTTAATAATGCCATAAATTCACAACTTATAATGACTATGCAAAAATATACAAGCACATATAAACCATCTCTTGTCGCAACTATTGAACATATTAAAGATTATGTTAATGAATATTATGATTTAATTAACCGTGGTGTTGTTCAATATGAAATAGAAGCTAAAGAAGCATATGAGCGTGCTGAAATATCATTTAGAGAAGATTTTATATCTAAGCTAAAAGAAAAAATAGAAAAATCTCAAAAGATGTTAGATAAAATAAATAAGAATTTAGCACTTCATCCGTTTGGAAATGATGAAGAAACGTATAAGTTTTATTATGAACCAACAAAAGATAGTGAATTCTATAATTATTATAGAATCATTATGTCTGATAAATTAATGAACTCTAAAGACTTATTTACAAATATATTAGATCCGAAAGATGCATCATTTATGAAAGATTTATTTGATAAGATTTCAACCGAACGTGATGATTCAAAGGCTATAGCTGAAGTTGATAAATACCTAGATTATCGTAATTATATGAATTATGATATTAAAATTACTAATAAATATGGTGATGAAGCATTCTTCTCAAAAATAAACAGAGAGAAGAGTGGTGGTGAAACTCAAACTCCATTCTATATAGTTATGGCATCTTGTTTTGATGAACTTATGAATAAAGATATTAATAAGGTAGAAAGTACATGCCAGGTTGTGTTTGATGAAGCATTTAACAATATGGATGAGAGTCGTATTAAATCACTGATGGAATTCTATAAGAAACTTAATATTCAAATTTTAATAATTGTTCCATCAAATAGAATTAGTGCTATTTCTCCATATATGGATACACTTATTGGTATTACAAAAGTTAACAATCATCCTTATGTTAACGTTGTATCAAAAGAATAATGAGAAGCTTTGAAAAAGATTTATTAAACAAGCTTTTAGATAAATATGAAAATTCAAAACTATCTAAAGGTGGCACTAAAGTTAATAGAACTATTACACTTACAACAAAGGATGATGTTTTAAGTAGTTATAATGGTTTTGATTCATATAAATATTCTTCATATAATGATGATATTATAAAAAATCTGGAAAAATTAGGGTTTATTACTGCAAATTTTGATAACGATAATTTTAAATCGCTATGTTTAAATCTTGATATGGTTGATTCTATATATTCATATCTTAATAGAAATAGGCCAAAGATGGAATTAGATAAAATAAAAGAAATATTAGATAAAAATCATTTCAATAATTTCTTAGATTCTTTTATTCAATATGTATACGAATACATTAATGAAAAATATGATTATCCTAAATCATACTTTAGTGATTCTTTGCAACTTGATTTAATATTTTCTATTTTTAAGTCGTTATTTTCACTTACAGAAGAGACTAAAAAAAGAGATTTTTCAGTAAGGTATTTTAATGACTCTAAATTATTTGAATCGGTAGAATCAAAGATTATAAAGATTATAAAAGATTTTGATGGTAATACTTATTCATCAGATGAAGAAGTCTTAGGACAATATAATATTGTTAAGAATTCAACGTACGCTTTAGTAAAAAATAATCTTATATTAAAAATAAATGATTCAATCATTAATCTAGATGATTTGAAATTTGAATTTGCGTTATCTGATGATATGATAAAAAATTTAACTATTCTTACATCGAACGTTAAAAAAGTTATTACTGTTGAAAACCTAACTTCATTTTATTCATTAAATGACCCTGATGCTGTAATAATCTATCTTGCGGGATTCCATAATCATACAAAACAGAGTTTATTATTAAAAATTTATGAAAAATATAAAGATGCATTATATTATCATTTTGGTGATATTGATGCAGGTGGTTTTTTAATCTTTAATAATCTTTTAGAAAAGACAAAAATTCCGTTTATTCCATACAAAATGAGCAAGGAAGAATTAATAAATCATAAGGATAATCTTAAAAAGCTAACTAAAAATGATAAGAAGAGATTAACTAAAATGGTAGATGATCCTAAATTTGAAATATTTAGGGATACTATTTCCTACATGATTCTAAATGATGTAAAGCTTGAACAAGAAATTCTTGATGAATAAATTATATTGTGAGGTAAATTATGAATAAATTAAAATTAGGTATAGTACTTGTGATTCTAGGAAATTTATTATACATAATAAATACATTCTATAGTAAAAATCATACAAGTGATTTTGGTGATTTTCTTAGTGGATTATTAATAGGACTTTCAATTGGAAGTAATGTTTTAGGTATTATTTTAATTGCTGTATATATTGCTAAAGATAAAGGAGAAAAAAACAAATAATATTTTCTTAGTTGATATTATGAATTTAATAATTTAAAAGGTGAATAAAAAATCTAGTTAATTTAATAAAATTAAAAATTTAATGATAAATAGTTAAAGTCATAAATTATAATCATATTTTAAAGGCTTATATAAATTATTATGCTTTTTTAAACAAACTGCCAAATTATTTATTTAATTTATGCTCATGATTATTGGAAAACGGGTCAAAAATAGTGAAAAACATATTGGAAAACGGGTCAAAA
>CAZJAM010000001.1:52639-110858 GCA_964544095.1 uncultured Anaeroplasmataceae bacterium
ATTATTGGAAAACGGGTCAAAAATAGTGAAAAACATATTGGAAAACGGGTCAAAAATAGCGAAAAACATATTGGAAAACGGGTCATTTTGTGTTAAAATTCTTTTAGAAGGTGATTTCTATGCTATATCGTAAAGTTCAAAAAGATGTCATTAATTGGATTAAAGAAGGTAAAAAGGCATTATTAATTGAAGGTGCTAGGCAAGTTGGTAAATCTTATCTTATAAGAGAGACTTTAAAACAAAATAAATGTAATTATATAGAAATTAATTTCATTAAAGACATTAAATTTAAAGAACTATTTGATTCTTTCGTTGATTATAATGTCGATAATTTTATATTGACTATGAAATTGTTTAGCAAAAACGAGCTTAAACCAGGAAGTGTTATTTTTTTAGATGAAATCCAAGAAGTTAAAGAAATAGTTACGATAATCAAGTTTTTAGTTGAACAAGGTGATTATAAATATATATTAAGTGGTTCTTTATTAGGTGTTGAATTAAATAATATAAGGAGTGCTCCAGTTGGATATCTCGATACAATTGATATGTATCCTCTAGATTTGGAAGAATTCTTTATTGCCAATGGACTTAGTAATGAAATTATTGAATATTTAAAGGATAAGTACATCAATATTGAAGAAGTTGATTCAAATATTCATAATACTTTAGAAGAATCTTTTTATCGCTATTTGATTGTTGGAGGAATGCCTGAAGCAGTACAAACATATATCAATACAAAAGATTTAAATAAAGTTTATACAATACATATGTCAATAATTAAAGATTATAAAAGGGATTTTACTAAATATGAAATAGAATCCAAATCTAGGCTTAAATTACTTAGTACTTATGATTTGATTCCGAGTGAATTGGATTCTAAAAATAAGCGATATGTATTTACGGATTTAAATTCAAATTTAAGATTTGATCGATATGAAAATAATTTTAATTGGTTAATAGATGCTGGTGTAGCTTTACCTGTATATAATGTTACTGAATTTCAACTTCCATTAGAAGCAAGTAAAAAAAGTAATTTATTTAAATTGTTTTTATCAGATGTTGGTTTATTAACATCTTTATATGGTCAAGCAACTATTATTAAATTATTAACTAAAAAAGAAAGCATAAATTGTGGAGCGATTTTTGAAAACTTTGTAGCTCAAGAATTAAAAGCACATGGTTTTAAGAATTATTATTTTAATAATAAAAAACACGGTGAAATTGATTTCTTAATTGAACATGAAGAAAATCTTTTACCTATTGAAGTTAAATCGGGTAAGGATTATCAAATTCATTCGGCTTTGTCATATTTTATGACTACAAAATATTTTAATAAGGGGATTGTATTTTCTAATTTTAATGTTTCTAAAAAGGATAATATCGTATATTACCCAATATATATGATTATGTTCTTGACTAATATTATTCATATAGATGGTGTAGATACAATAGATTTGTCAAAATTAACTATTAAATAATTATTTGCTCGTATTTTAAACTTGATTTAAAATGAAATTAAATATATTATTGAATATAGAAGAAGGTATATATTATGTATAAAATTGGATTACTTGGATATGGAAAAATGGGTGGAGCTATTATTGGCGGACTTATAGATTCTAAAAAATATAATAAAGAAGATATTTTTATTTATTCGTTAAATAAAGAAGATATTAAAAAAGATGGGTTTGATGTCGCAATTGATGAGGTTGATGTGTATGAAAATGTTGAAACCTTAATACTTGCGATAAAACCTCAACAATTTGATGAGGTTATCTTAAAATTAAAAGAAGCTACATCAAAACCAAAACTTCTTATTACAATTGCGGCTGGTATTACTATTTCATATTTAGAGCGTATGCTAGGAGATGATATGAAAATTGTTCGTGTTATGCCAAATCTTGGGGCTTCAATAAAAATGGCAGTAACTACTATGGCTTATAATAAGAATGTAGATGATGATACATTAAAGATTGCGAAAGATATATTTACATCAATTGGTTCTGTTACTATAGTTCCAGAAGATAAGATTAATATATTATTACCACTAAATGGATCATATCCTGCATATATTTGGTATTTTATTCGTTCTTTTGTGCGCTATGCAGAAAAGAATGGAGTAAATCCAAGTGACGCAAGAAAAATGCTTGCGGATGCGACAATTGGTTGTGCAAAGATGCTTAATGATAGCAGCAAAGATTTAGATACTCTTATAAATGATGTATGTTCTTATAAAGGTACTACAATTGAAGGAGTTTATGAATTTGATGAATCTAAATTAGATGATATAGTAGATAGAGCTTCCACTCGTTGTGCAAAACGAGGAGATGAGCTTGCAAAGTAGAAGTGCTTTATGCATTTCTATTTTTTTGTTCTAAATATTTATAAATAAAAAAATGCCGTATCTACGGCATTATTGTAAAATATGGCGGTTCGTAAGCGATTCGAACGCTTGACAACACGCTTAGAAGGCGTGTGCTCTATCCAGCTGAGCTAACGAACCATCTCAACAACGATTAGTATTATAAACTATATAATCCTAAAAGTAAAGCCTTTTTTTAACTATTTTGTTGGATTTTGTGCCTCATTTGAAATTGTATCATCCTCATCATCATTAGATGCAGTAATATGTTTGTTTTTACCATGTCCTACCATTTTATACTTAACATATTTTTTACCTTTTCTATCAGAAATGGTAATTATTAAAAGAAAAATAGAAAGTACTACAACAAGTGCTCCAGTACAAAATAATCTCCACCAAGATGTAAAATTAAACATAAGAAGTATACTAATAGTTATAGTAAGTATTCCAGTAATTAGATATGATATTAAGTCTAGTTTATATTTACCTTTGTTTTCTTTTTCAGAAAATAGTAACGCAATAAATGCGCCTATAAGAAAAATTCCTACAACAAGTCCTACACCTGCAAAAAATTTCATAATTTATCACCGCTTATATAATATCATAATATCTAAAAAAGTAAAACATAATAAAATTCTAGAATTATGAATTTTTACTTAAAATAATTCATATTTTTATTAAAATTACTAATTCTTAATCAAAAAATTCCTTTTTATCTTGTTTTAGTATCATAAAAGTATTAAAATAACATTAGTTAATCAAAGTGAGGTAATTTATAATGTTAAACATTAGATTTGAAAAAGCTGAAAAGCTTAAGGAAAAACCAGATCAAAATAAATTAGGATTTGGTAAATATTATACAGACTATATGTTTGTTATGGATTGGTTTAAAGGAAAAGGATTTACAGATCCAAGAATTGTTCCATATGCACCAATTCCATTTGATCCTGCATGTCTTGTACTACATTATGCACAAGAGACTTTTGAAGGAATGAAGGCTTATAAGACTGCTGATGGAAGAACTTTATTATTCCGTCCTGAAATGAACGCAAGAAGATTCCAAACATCAAATGAGCGTCTTTGTATGCCTCAAGTACCAGTAGATGATTTTGTTCAAGCTGTAGAAGAGCTTGTACGTGTTGAAAAGGATTGGGTTCCAACTGCACCAAATACATCTCTATACATTAGACCATTTATGTTTGCATATCAACCAAAGCTTGGTGTTCATGATGCAGAACATTATCTATTCATGATTATTCTTTCTCCAGTTGGTTCATATTATCCTGAAGGATTAAAACCAGTAAAGATTTATGTTGAAGAGAACATGGTTCGTGCTGTCACAGGAGGAACTGGATTTACTAAGTGTGGTGGAAACTATGCTTCATCAATTCTTGCTCAAATTGAAGCAGAACAAAAGGGATATTCTCAAGTACTATGGCTTGATGGAGTTCATAAGAAGTACATTGAGGAAGTTGGTACTATGAACGTAATGTTTAAGATTGATGGTGAAATATATACTGCACCAGCTGAGCTTGGTAAGGGATCAGTACTTCCAGGTGTAACTCGTGATTCAATGATTAAGCTACTTCGTTCAAAAGGATATAAGGTTCATGATACAGAAGAAGATAGACTTTCTATTGATGACTTATTAAAGGCTGCTCGTGATGGTAAGCTTGAGGAAGCATTCGGAACAGGAACTGCTGCCGTAATTTCACCAATTGGAGTTCTTGCTTATAAAGATAAGGTATTCTTTAACAATGAGACAATTGGACCTGTATCACAAATGTTATTTGATACATTAACTGGAATTCAATGGGGAAGAATCCCTGATGAGTTCGGATGGACTGTTGAGGTTAAGTAATTAATATTTAAAAGGGACGTCCTGTCCCTTTTTTTTCTCACCATTTTATTATATAATAATAACTGGTGATACAATGAATTCTAATGAAAAGAATAAATTAAGAATTGTAAAAATAATTGAGTATTTAATGACTGAATCAGATGAAAAACATCCTGTTACAGTCGCAAATATTATTGAATTTCTAGAAGATCAAGATATTACTGCTGATAGAAAAACTATATATTCAGATATAAAAGTTATAGATGAATATTTTTTAGCAGTAAAAACAATTAAAAGTTCTCAAAATAAATATTATCTTGAAGATAGACAATTTAAATTATCTGAAATACAACTTATAGTATCTGCCATAGTTTCAGCTGGATTTATTGATGAGAAAACATCAAATAATCTTATCGCAAAACTATTTGCACAAACATCAGTACATATCGCAAAGGAAATTAAAGGTAATATTACCATTAAGAATCCTAAAAAACATAAAACATCTGCAGTACTAGATTCTATTGAAACTATTATTAGCGCAATAAGACAAAGAAAACAAATATCTTATGAATATATTAAGCATAATAATATGGGTCAAGAGATAGTAAACGTTCATAAATTTACTCCTGTAGATTTAATATACAATGATGATTATTATTACTGTATATGTGTTGGTGTTAAAGAAGATATGGAAAAATTTTATAGCATAAGAATAGATAGAATGCGTAATGTGTGCGTATCAGAAAGTGATGCGATATCTCATAAATATAATTCTGAAGCTTATGTTAAAACACAATTCCAAATGTGGGCTACAGGCTCTGTTTGGGTAGAGTTATATGTTGATAATAAAATAATAGATTCTATGTATGATAAATTTGGACCAAAGCTAATAGTTCAAAAAGTAGATGAAGATACTGCAAAAATCAATGTAGAGGTTTCAATATCTCCTGCATTTTATGCATGGATATTTACATTTGGTGATCAGATAAAGATAATTACACCAAATGTACTGGAAGGATTTATCAACTATATAAAAACTATTATATCAGTTTATAATAGTCCAAATACAAAAGATTTTAATAATGAGGAATAAGAATATGTATGTATTTAATAATATAATTTATAAAGAAGTTTATGATTCAATTAAATCTCGTGATCCTAAGATGGTATCATATCTTGCAGATTTTGCCTTAAGGCATCATTATGTAGGAAATATATTGCATATATATATTGCATATATGCTTGCCTACAATGAAAATCCTTTTTCCATTTCGTGCGAAAATGAAGGAAAAATGCTTGGACGTCATAATTTAATATTAGAAGATTTTAAAGAATTCTATGCAATATATAATGATGAATTTAAAGATGTCCCATATATAGAAGAAATAAAATTATTTGAAATTATTCGTGATGAAGAAGAATATTATGATACAGAGGTTCAATCTGTTGTAAATGATTTTAATAATAGACTTGAAAAATGTAAAAATTCTGAAGACTTTTATCAAGAAACATTAAAGTTTTATCAAGACTTTGGTGTAGGTGAATTTGCATTCCATAAGGCATTTAGAATATCCGATGATGGAGATTTAATACCTGTTAAAAATGTACTTAATGTATCATTTGATGATTTAATAGGATATGATTGGCAAAAAGAAAAATTAATCGAAAATACTAAAGCTTTCTGTGATGGTAAGATGGCTAATAACGTTTTATTATATGGAGATGCAGGTACTGGTAAATCTACATCAATTAAAGCTGTATTGAATAAATTTTTCCATAATGGACTTCGTATGATTGAGGTTTATAAACATCAAATGAATGATGTCGCAAACCTTATTGCCACATTCAAGAAAAGACATTATAAATTTATAATTTATATGGATGATTTATCATTTGAAACACATGAAATTGAATATAAACAACTTAAGTCTATTATTGAAGGAGGACTTGAAGCTAAGCCACAAAATGTGCTTGTATACGCTACATCAAATCGTCGTCATATAATCGCAGAAACTACTGCTGATAACTTAGGCTCAGATTTACACCGTAAGGAGACAGAAGCTGAAAAGCTTAGCCTTGCGAATAGATTTGGTCTTCAAATCCTATATATGTCACCATCTAATCAAGAATTTAAAAATATAGTTTTAGAACTTGCAAAGCGTAATAAGGTTGAGATGCCAGAAGATGAATTATTACTTAAGGCTACTCAATGGGAAATAAGATATGGTAATTTATCTGGAAGAACTGCTGAGCAATTTATTAAATATATTTCAAATGGAGGTAAGGAAATTTAATGAGACCAGTTAAAATAATTAGTGATTCAACTTGTGACCTATCAGAAGAACAAATTAAAGCGTTAGATATTGAAATAATGCCACTATATGTTACTTTAAAGGATAAGTCTTTAAAAGATGGAATAGAAATAACTGTACCAGAACTTTATAAATATGTAGATGAAAATAAAGTTTTACCCAAAACTGCAGCTATTACAATTGCAGATTATATAGAATGTTTTAAAAAGTGGGTTGATAGAGGATATGATGTTATATTTACAGGAATATCTGGTGGTCTATCATCATCATTTAATAACGCAAATTTAGCAGTAAGTGAACTTGGCGCAGAAGAATATGTATATCCTGTTGATTCAAAGAATTTATCATCAGGTATTGGACTATTACTTCTTAAGGCCGCAGCCTTAAAAGATAAGGGATTATCTGCAAAAGAGATAAAAGATGAAATGGAGAAGATTGTACCAAATGTAAGAAGTCAATTTATAATTGATAGATTTGACTACCTATATAAAGGTGGAAGATGTTCTTCAATGGCAAGAATATTTGGTACAATGCTTAAAATAAAACCACTTATTACAGTTCGTGAAGGAAAGATGACTGTTGCGGAAAAACCACATGGAAAGAAGATAAAAGGTCTTGAAGCACTTCTTCGTTTCTTAGAACGTGATAAGGATAACCTAGATTTAGAAAATGTATTTATAACTCATACTTATGCAGATGAAGAAGCTAAATATTTACTAGAAGAAATTAAGAAGAATTATAATTTTAAAAACATTTATATTACAAATGCAGGATCTACAATTGCTTCCCACTGTGGACCTGGTACAATTGGAATACTTTATATTGTAAACATTTAATTTGCACTTTTAATATTTAGTGTTAAAATATATGTAATAGAAGAAAGGTAATTTAATTATGGCAACTACAACTACAAAAAAGACAACATCATCAACTAAATCTACTACAACTAAGGCTACTACTACAAAAACTACAAAGAAGGAAGAGGCAAAGGAAATTAAGCCTTCTAAACCAAAAGCTTTACAAGAAAAAGAAAAAGCTAAATCAAGCGCAAAGACTACAAGCGCAAAGAAGGAAGAGACAAAAGAGATTAAACCTTCTAAGCCAAAGGCATTACAAGCTAAAGAATCTACTGATACTCAAACAAAACATACTGGAAAACAAATTTATCATGTAACTAAGAGAACTAATGATGAAAATGATAGAGAGTGGAAAGTATTCATTCAAGGAAGTAATAAAGTAATTAAAATCTTCAAAACTCAAGCAGAAGCACTTGAATACGCTAAAAAGCTTCGTGCTGATAAAGATACTACTGTAATGCTTCATGGTCTTGACGGAAAGATTAGAAAGTACTAAAAAGGTGATTTACTCACCTTTTTTATTTGACTCTATTATGATAAAATAGACCTAAAGGTGAATTTTATGAATATAGTATATGGAGGTTCTTTTAATCCACCAACTATTGCCCATGAGGCAATAATTAAGGAATTAAAGAATAAATTTAATCCACTAAATTTAATAATAATACCTACAGGAAATTCATATAGACGTAAGGATCTTTTAGAGTTTAGGCATAGATATAATATGTTAAAACTTATATCTAATGATATAATATCTGATATAGAAGATAAAAATACATTATATATGGGCACCCTTGATACATTAAATAGACTATCAAAAGATTATTCTAATATATATTTTGTAATGGGTGCTGATAATCTTATAGATATTAAATCTTGGATAAGATATAAGGAATTATTAAGCAAATATCATTTTATTATTATAACAAGAGATTCTATAGATATTATCAAGTTTATAGATGATGAATTAAAAGAATATAAGGATAAATTTAGCTTTATTAATTTAAAGTTTATTGTATCCTCAACAGAAATAAGAAAAAATATTGAAACAAATAAAGATATGCTAAACCCTAAGGTTTATGAATATATAAAAAAGAATCATTTATATGGAGCGTGATTTTTAATGTTAAAGAATGGATTTATTAAAGTTTGTTCAGCAACCCCAATATTAAAGGTTGGAAATCCTAAATTTAATATAGAAGAAATATTAAAGATGCTTGAAGGTAATAAGGCTTCAATAGTTGTATTCCCTGAATTATCTATTACAGGATATACTTGTCAGGATTTATTTTATTCTGAAGAATTACTTAATGAAGCAATGGACGCATTAAAGTATTTCTTAGAAAACAATAAATTTAAAGGTATAGTCGCATTAGGTATTCCTTTATCTAATGAGGGTTCTTTATATAACTGTGCTGTAGTTATAAAGGAGGATAAGATTTTAGGAGTAGTTCCTAAAAGATCTCTTCCATCATCTCATGAATTCCAAGAGAAGAGATGGTTTAAGCCAGCTTATAATAAAAATACAAATAAGATTAGATTATTTGACTCAGTTTATCCATTTGGAAATATTATTTTTAATGATTATAAAAACTATATTCATTTTGGCGTAGAAATTTGTGAGGATATGTGGTCTACTATATCTCCTGGAAATATACTTTCATTAAATGGATGTAATATGATATTAAACTTATCTGCATCAAATGAGGTGTTAGGAAAAGATATAATTAGAAGAGCTTCTGTAATAGAAACATCAAGAAAGAATAATGGGGCTTATGTTTATGCATCATCTGGTGTATATGAATCATCATCTGATACCGTATTTTCAGGACACGATATAATCGCTTCATGTGGTGAGATTATTAAAGAAGCAGAATCATTTGATTTAAAATCCAATATGATTTATGGAGATATTGATATTAAGGCTATTAATTTTAAGAGAAGATCTAATACTAATTTCCATGATAATATTCATATTGATTTTATGTATGAAAATGTAGAATTTTCATTAGATGAAACAGATTTTGTATTTGAAAATAAAATTAACTCTCTTCCTTTTGTTCCACTAAACTCACTTGAGGCATTTAATAAGATTAATTCACTTCAAGAATTTGCGCTTATTAAGAGAATTAAATCATCTCACGCTAAAAGCGTTGTTATTGGTGTATCTGGTGGTCTTGATTCAACACTTGCCCTCCTTGTCTCAATTAATGCATTCAAAAGGCTTGGATATGATTTAAAGAATATTATAGCCGTTACAATGCCTGGATTTGGTACATCTAAGCGTACTAAATCAAATGCTATTTCTATGATGGAAGGACAAGGAATTACAGTACTTGAGATGCCAATTTCAGATGATGTATTAAATCATTTTAAATTAATAGGTCATGATCCTAATGTGCATGATGTAACATATGAAAATGCACAAGCAAGATATAGAACTATGATATTAATGGATCTTGCTAATAAATATAATGGTTTTGTTTTAGGTACAGGTGATTTATCTGAGCTTGCGTTGGGATGGTGTACATATAATGGAGATCAAATGTCTATGTATGGTATAAACGCAGGTATTCCTAAAACACTTGTAAGATTTATGGTTCAAATGCATGCCCTAAATGATTTTTTGGATATAAAAGATACTTTAATTGATGTATGCAATACTCCAATATCACCAGAACTTACAGGTGAGACACAAAAGACAGAAGAAGCTGTTGGAAAATATGAAATAAATGATTTTATATTATATCGTTATCTTACATGTGGAGATGATAGAGATCGAATATATTATTTACTAATGAACGCATTTGATATTAGTGAGGGTGAAGCATTAGAATATATTAATAAATTCTTCAAGAGATTTATTACACAACAGTTTAAACGTCAGGCTTTACCTGATGGACCAAAAATATTAGAGGTTTCATTATCTCCAAGAGGAGATTATAGAATGCCATCAGATATAGAAAGAGATTGATGTTATGAGTGAGGAACTAGTTTTAAAACCTAAAATTTTAATATTTGAATCTAGTGACTCACAGTATAAGGTCATTAAAGCTAAAACTAAATCCGGCGAGGACATTTTCCTTGTTGGATTTTTCCCATCTTTAACTATGGATATTTATTATACTTTTATAGGAGAAAGAACACTAAACCCTAAATATGGCCTACAGTTTAAGGTTCAATCCTTTAGGAGAGAAGATATTAATGATAAAGAAGGAATAATTGGATATCTTTCATCAGGCTTTATTAAAGGTGTTGGCGCAAAAACTGCTGAGAAAATATATAATATTTTAGGTAATGATGCGATTAAAAAAATAATTGATGATAAAAATGTTTTATCTAAAATAAAAGGATTAAGTAAAGAAAAAATAAATACAATATATAATTCTCTTTTAGAAAATCAAAAGCTAGAACGTGCTTATGTCGAACTATATTCATATGGACTTTCACCTACTGTAGTATCAAAATTATATACTGTCTATGGAGATAACGCACTACCATTAATTAAACAAAATCCATATAGATTAATTTATGAAGTATCTGGATTTGGCTTTAGTAAAGCTGATAATCTAGCATTGTCTTTTGGTTTTTCAAGAGGAGATAAGATAAGACTTGAGGAAGGTGTATTATATACATTATATGAGGTATGTAATCAGAAAGGATTTACATTCTTAACTGATATACAACTACTTAATTCATCTCTTCAAATATTAAATAAAGGTGCTGTAGTAGATGATGATTGCGTTTCTAAAAATGATATAATTGATACAATTGCATCTTTAATAGTTAAAGAAAAATTTGCAAAAGAAGATAATAGATATTATCCTAAAGACTTATATCAAAGTGAAGTAGAATTTAGTAAAAATTTATTAAGAATTAAAGGTTATAAAAAGAATAAGGTATATACAATAGATACATTAAATGAGAAGCTTCTTTTGGTTGAGCGTACTTATAATATAAACTATACTGAAACACAAAAGGATGCGATATTTAACGCAATAAATAATAATATATCTATTATATGTGGTGGTCCTGGTACAGGAAAAACAACTATCGTAAAAGGTATTATAAACCTACTTGCAGTAATAAATAAAAAATCTATTACAGATACAGATTTTAGAAAAAGAATTGCCTTATGTGCTCCTACAGGTAGAGCGGCATTAAGACTTGGTAAGGAATGTATGGTTGAATCGTCAACTATTCATAGATTACTAGGATATAATTTTGATGGAGTATTTGAGCGTGATGAGGTTAATAAGATTCCAAATGATATTATTGTAATAGATGAGTTTTCTATGGTTGATATTAATCTTGCACATGCACTATTTAAAGCCATTAAAACAAATGCTAAGGTAATTATTGTAGGAGATAGTAATCAGCTACCATCTGTAGGTCCTGGTAATGTTTTATATGATTTAATAGAATCTAAGGCTATAATTACTACAAAACTTATAGATATTATGAGACAAGCAAAGGATTCATCTATAATAGAATTATGTAGAGATGTTAATAGAAATTATGTTTCATATAATTTATTTAATAAGAAAGGTGACCTTTATTTTTACCCAAGTGATTCAAAAGGAACACTTGAGAAAATTTTAATTTTTGTTCAAGCATTTTTAAATAAGGGTGGATCTATTCAAAATGATTTACAAATACTTGTACCTATGTATGCAGGTACATGTGGTATAAATGCTATAAATAAAGCTATACAAGAAAGATTTAATAATGAAACTATAAGCATTACAAGAGGAAGCAGAACATTTAAAAGACTTGATAAAGTATTACAACTTAAAAATGATCCACAAAAAGGTGTTATGAATGGAGATATTGGGTACATAGATTCAATTTCTAAAACTGATGATGGAGATTATTTAATGGTAATGTTTGATAATGTTTTAGTTAAATATATGGCAACGGATTTAGATGATTTAACACTTGCATATGCAATATCAATTCATAAGTCACAAGGTAGTGAATATAAAAATGTTATTATGCCAATATTATCTGATTATTATATAATGATGAAGCGTAAGCTTATATATACAGCCATCTCACGTGCAAAGGAGAAG
This sequence comes from uncultured Anaeroplasmataceae bacterium, assembly GCA_964544095.1. Classification (GTDB taxonomy): domain Bacteria; phylum Bacillota_I; class Bacilli_A; order Acholeplasmatales; family Anaeroplasmataceae; genus UBA3206. The sequence continues at coordinate 65,083 of CAZJAM010000001.1, forward strand.
CTAATATTAATAGGTGATTTTAAAATGCTAACTAGCGCTTGTAAGAATATTGATGATGAAAGACAAACAACATTATATAATAGACTTGTATCACGCGATAATTTAATAAAAAAAGTCATCTACATAGATGACCCAGAAATTCCATTCGACACTTTAGGAGAGGAAGGTATGGAAGGAATTACTCCATATACTTTTATGGATAATGTTAATTAAGCTTTCTTTTAAGATTAGAGGATTCTATTTTAGGATTCTCTTTTTTATATAATATTTCTAAAATATGATCTATATTAAAATTTAGTATTTTAGATATCTTATATAAAACTTTAATTGAGGGCTCAATTTTATCATTTTCAATTCTTGAATAGGTTGATTGATTAAGATTTAATAACAAAGATATTTCATCTTGTCCAATACCTTTGGTTAATCTATAAGATTTAATTATCTCTCCAAGTGTTTTCATTATATTTACCTCATCATATAAATTATAGCAATTTTTATATACTTTTTACTTTAAAAAAATTAATAATATGTTATAATACGATGTGTGAGATATGTTGAAATAGATGAGTAAAAATAAAATCCTTTATAGAGAGTAATTGGATGGTGTAAAATTACAGGTGATTATTTTGAAGGCTACTATGGAGTATCAAGTATTATCTGCTTTAAAGATATTTGAGTGCAAGATTTATTATCTTGAACTAAGGTGGTAACACGGTAATTCGTCCTTAGATTATTTGGTCTAAGGGCTTTTTTATATTTCGAGGAGGATATATTATTATGAAAAATATGAAGTCTTATGAAATCAGACAAATGTGGCTAGATTTCTTTGCATCAAAGGGACACAGCGTTGAACCTTCTGCATCTTTAGTACCACAAAACGACCCAACACTTTTATGGACTAACGCTGGAGTTACTCCATTAAAGAAGTATTTTGATGGTTCAGTAATTCCAAAGAATCCAAGAATTACTAATGCGCAAAAGTGCATTCGTACAAATGATATTGAAAATGTTGGTAAGACAGCTCGTCACCATACATTCTTTGAGATGCTTGGGAACTTCTCTATTGGAGATTATTTCCGTGATGAGGTTTTACCTTGGGCATTTGAACTACTTACATCTGATAAGTGGTTTGGATTTGATAAGAATAAATTATATATAACATTCTATCCTGATGATTTTAAGACAAGAGATTTATGGATTAAATGTGGAATGGCACCAGATCATATGATTCCACTTGAAGGAAACTTCTGGGAAATTGGAGAAGGACCTTGTGGACCTGATACAGAGATTTTCTTTGATAGAGGAGAAAAGTATGACAAGCGTGGTATTGTATGTCTTAAAGAAGATTTAGAAAATGACCGTTATATTGAAATTTGGAATATTGTATTCTCTCAATTCAATTCAAAAGAGGGAGTTGCTCGTAAGGATTATAAAGAGCTACCTCATAAGAATATTGATACAGGATGTGGACTTGAAAGACTTTGCTGTGTAATGCAAGGTGTAGATACTAACTATGACACTGACTTATTTATGCCAATTATTAATGAAATTGAAAAAATTTCTGGTGTAAAATATGAAGGTCAAATGGCATTTAAAGTTATTGCTGACCATGTAAGAACTGTAACATTTGCGGTTGCGGATGGCGCAACATTATCAAATGAAGGAAGAGGATACGTTTTACGTAGAGTTCTTCGTCGTGCAACTAAGTATGGACATCAACTTGGTATTAATAAGCCATTTATGGCATCTTTAGTAGATAAAGTAATAGAGATTATGGGAATGTTCTATCCATATCTTAATGATAAAGAGAAAATAGTAAAAGAAGTTATTACTCGTGAAGAAGAGAAGTTCTTACAAACTCTTGGAGTTGGTGAAAAGAAGTTTGTACAAATTGCAGAATCAAGTAAGAATGGAATAATTTCAGGTGAAGATGCATTCTTATTATATGATACTTTTGGATTCCCTTATGAACTTACAGAAGAGTATGCAGAAGAAAAAGGTCTTAAGATTGACCATGATGGATTTGTAACTGCAATGAAGGCTCAAAAGGAGCGTGCAAGAGCGGCACGTAAGGATGTTAATTCAATGAAGGGACAAAATAAAGAATTCATGGAATTTAAGGACACATCAGAGTTTGTGGGATATGATACATTAATGACGCAATCTAAGGTTATTAAAGTATTTGGTGATTCTATTGTTTTAGATAAGACACCATTCTATGCCTTCTCAGGAGGACAATTATGCGATAAGGGTACTATTAATGATATCGAGGTATTAGATGTATCTAAGATGCCTAATGGTCAATATCTTCATAAACTTTCTTATAACCCATTACAAGAAGGAGATATTGTATCTGCAATAGTTGATAAAGAGTCGCGTGATCTTACTCGTAAGAACCACTCTGCAGCTCACTTATTCCAAGCAGCATTACAACATACCGTAGGTAGTCATGCCCACCAACAAGGATCTCAAGTATGTGATGCATATTCTCGTTTTGATTTTAATAATTATCAAAATCTTACTGATGAAGAAATATTAAAGATAGAAGATCTTGTAAATCAATATATTAAAGAATCTCATCCTGTAGTAACTCATGTTTTAGCACTTGAAGAAGCTAAGAAGCTTGGAGCTATGGCTTTATTTGATGAAAAATATGGCGATAAGGTAAGAGTTGTTGATATGGAAGTTTCTAAGGAATTCTGTGCAGGAACTCATGTATCTAATACGAAGGAAGTAATTGATTATGAAATTAATTATGTTGAATCAATAGGTTCTGGAATATTTAGAGTATTTGCGACAACTGGTAATAACGCAAAAGAGTTATTAATTAAGAATTTATCTAATCAAATAGATACTATTAAAACATTAAATGAAAAAGCAAATAGTATTATTGTTGAAGCATCTAAGGCTGGAATAGAATTAAAATATAATCCTATTAATTTAATGAATGATCTTAAAGGATATAGATATGTTTTATTCATTAAGAAAGCTCTAGAGGATACTAAGAATAATCTTCATACTCTTGAAGTAGAATATCAAAATAAAAAGAGTCAAAGTGCATTAAAATCACTTGATTCATTTAAATCAAAAATTATAAACAACACTGTTATATCACTTACTGATGTCTTAGATTCTAACTTACTTAAGGATATGGCAAACGCAATGGTAAATGATTTCCCAGTTGATATGGCTTTACTTGCATCAACTGATGGATGTAAGGTTACATTTGTATGCGCAACAAATGGAAAATATAATGCAGGACAAATAGTTAAGGCTGCTGCACAAGTTTGTGGTGGTAATGGTGGAGGTAAGCCTACACTAGCTCAAGCGGGTGGTAAGGATTCTTCTAAGATTAATGAAGCTTTAGAAGCTGTAAAGGCATTAATTAAGTAATGAAATATTTAGGACTTGATTTAGGAAGCAGAACTTGTGGAGTCGCAATAAGCGACCCACTAGGAATGCTTGCGAGAACTTATACAACCATAAGATTTAGAGATGATGATTATAATTATGCCGCAAATGAAGTAAAAAAGATTTGTGAAAAAGAGGGAGTTACTGAAATAGTTCTTGGACTTCCTAAGCATATGAATGGAGACCAAGGGATAAGAGCGCAAATATCCTATGATTTTAAAGCTTTACTTGAGAATGATGGAAAACTTCATGTGACACTTTTAGATGAAAGACTTACAACTGTTGTAGTAGACCGCGCTATGATTGAAGGAAACTTAAGTAGAGAAAAGCGTCATCAAAAAAAGGATGAGCTTGCCGCAGTAGTAATTCTTGAAGATTACTTAAATAGAAAATAAACGGAGGATTAAACATATGATGGATAATATGATAACTATTACAACAGAGGATGGAAGAGAAATTGATTGCCAAATTCTATTCACATATCATAGTGAGGACTTTATGCATGATTATGTAGTATTTAAAGACCCTAATTCTAATACTGCAGGAGCTTGTATTTATACTCCAACAGATAATGGTAAAGGAACATTATCTGATATAGAGTCAGATGAAGAATGGGAATTATTACAAGATGTTTTAAATGACTGGTTAGAAAAGAACGCTGATAAACTTGATTCATGCGCTAGTTGTGGTGGCGCATGTGAGTGCGGTGGTTCTTGTAAAGGATGCGAGGAAGAATAATGGGAATTAATATTTCTACAAATATTGATCCTAAACTAGGTCTTTTATTTAATCAGTATGAACTAGAAATGAGAGATTTTGCGATAAAAAATGAAGTACCAATAATAACTGATGCTGGTCTTAAATTTTTAGAGGATACAATAAAGAAATATAATGTTAAAACTTTACTTGAAATAGGTACAGCTATAGGCTATTCTTCAGAACGTATATCAAAAGCCAATGATACAGAAGTTTATACAATTGAGCGCGATCTAGAAATGTATAAAGAGGCAGAGAAGAACATTTCAAATTTAGGTTTAAATGATAAAGTTCATATAATATTTAAAGATGCCCTAGAAGCATATGATGATGTAAAAGATATAGAATTTGATGCGTTATTTATAGATGCTGCAAAAGGACAATATAAACATTTCTTTGAACTTTATGAAAAAAACATAAAAAAAGGTGGAATTATTATTTGTGATAATATGGATTTTCATGGATTTTTAGCTAAAGATCCTAGTTCTATGTCTCGCTCATTAAGAGGACTTGTTCGTAAACTAAAAAATTTTCATGAGTTTTTAAATACTAATCCTAATTATATAACTAAATATTTTGACATTGGTGATGGAATGTCAATTTCTATAAAGAAGTAGTCTTTGAGGCTACTTCTTTATTCGTTCGTTTATTTACATTATCTATTTTATAATGTATAATTTAATTAGAAATACGTTTTATTAATTAAATAAAAGAAGGGATAATATGAAAAAAATTTTTTTGATTTTTTATGGTTTTGGTATTTTTTTGTTTTTTGGTTTATCATTTTTAAAAAATACAGAATTAATTGATTTTTCTTATATAGATGGAACAGGTGAAACTTATAAAATATATAATACATCAAGCGATTCTGATACCGAAATTATAGAAAGATATAGTATGTATAGCAATGTATCTATATCAACTGAGCAATATTTACTATTATCATGTGTAAATTATAGTCAACAAGATATCGCTCAATATTATGATAATCTTGGTAACAAACGATTAGATTTAAATAATGATGGTCTTATTAATAATAATGATAATCTGGATCTTGTAAATGGTTTTTGTCAACCGACTGCAGTAGCCATAGCGTTAAGGTATGCATATATGTGGACTGATTTTGATTATGACGAAGATTTAGATTTAAACAAAAATGACATAAATAATGTTTTTTATGAAGTTGCACAAGCATATAAATATAACGGATGGACTGGGGGAGGTTTTAATAGAGTAAATTGTAAAAATTGTTTAAATACAATATTTTCAAACAATAATAATGATTATTGTGCTAAATATGCAACATCTCAAAGTACAATTTATAATCAAATCGTAGCTTCATATAATCAAAATTTTCCGATTATTGCGCATATTACATCTACTAATGGTGCTTGTGGTCATGCTGTGGCAGTTTGTGGATATAGAATAATAAATGTTAATTATTATTCAGGTGGTACAAAACATACTGAAAAAATTAAATACGCCATAGTTAATGATACATGGTATAGTTCAGGAATGTCAGATGGACCTGGAGGAATTTCTAGTAGTGTATTCGCATTAAATTATTCCTTTATTGAAATGACTGATATAGATGCAGTTACTTATGTTGAGGAGGTATAAATAATTATGAAAAAATTACTTTGTCTTTTATCACTTATATCGCTTTTTCTCATTTGTTCCTGCTCAAAAGATGAAAAGATAGAATCAAATATTAAAATTGTAGATGATTTATCATATTCATTTGTAGATGATAAGTTATATATCACAGGTTATGTTGGTGAAGAGAATAATATAGTTATAAAATCATCATATACAATTGATAATAAGGAATATGATGTGTATGGTATCTCATCCGATTCCTTTAGAGGTGATAAATCAAATATTAAATCCATAAAAATAGAAGAAGGCATTAAATATATAGGTGATAGAGCTTTCGCTTATTCTAATATTAAGACAGTTTTAGTTCCAACAACTTTAGAATCTATTGGCTCAGATGTGTTTTATAATGCTTCAACTGATTTTAATGAATACGGAAATGGTTATTATTTAGGAAATAATGATAATAAATATGTTTGTTTGCTTGGAACAAATTCAAAAGAGGAAGAAAAATTTGTAATTAATGATAATACTAAAATTATTAAGGAACGCGCATTCGCAAATAATAAAATTATAAAAGAAATTACATTGCCAAAAGGTATTAAATATCTATGTAATTATTGTTTAGCACAAATGGCATCGCTTGAAAAAGTTGATATGTCAAGTTGTGATGATGTAGAAATTGGCAAATCAATATTTTCATCTAATGCTAATTTAAAAGAATTAAAACTCCCTACAAAAATTAATAGTATACCTGATTCATTTATGGCCGATTGTACAAGTATTACAAGCCTTACTTTACCAGATGGTATTACATCTATTGGCACAGGTGCTTTTTCAAACTGTTCCGCTTTAACAACAATAAATATCCCTACCTCTGTTAAGTCTATTGGGGTAAACGCTTTTGGGCGTGATAGTAATTTAACAAATATGACATTTGAAAATTTAGAAAATTGGTATTATGATGATTATGCTTATACCATAGAATACCATGGACAAAAAGAAATACCATTAGATGTATCAAAGGCTTCTAGTATTGGATATGATATCGCAACAAAATATTGGATGAATCCTATATATAAAAAATAATGTAAAACTGTCAAAAATGAATTATAATATAATTAGATAGGGTGTGATATTATGGATTATATTGATGCAATAATAAATCTATACGCACAAGATATATTGAATTCTTCTGGTATGGAGATGGAAAAAACTTTTATTCAGCATGGTAAAACCACTTTATATGAACATTCCTATAATGTATGTAGAAAATGTGTTTTAATTGCTTTAAAATTCAATTTAAAGGTTGATTTTAAATCTCTTGTAAGAGGTTCACTTCTACATGACTATTTCTTATATGATTGGCATATAAAAGATAAATCACATAAACTACATGGATTTGTTCACGCAAAAATTGCTTATAAAAACGCAAAAGCTGATTTTGAGTTAAATAAAATAGAATCAAATATGATTAAATCACATATGTTCCCTCTAAATTTTATGATTCCAAAATATAAGGAATCTATAATACTTACTATTGCAGATAAATTATGCGCAATAAGTGAGACTTTCTCAAGAGTATATGATTATGAATTAATAATAATTTCAAAAATAATGATGGAAAATAATAAAATAAAGGCACGAAGTAGTATTTACTCCTATGCCTCTATATTAGTTATTCTTATTATTCATACATTAATGAATTTTACGCCTTATCTATAATATTTATAAACACAATCAATTGATGAATCAATGTCCTCAGGCTTTATACCTTCAAAAGTTAAATAAGCCTCTGGACATTCTTTTTTAATTATTGGGAAGAATAAATCCCATCTCATAAGACCTTGTCCAAGTCCAACTTGAACAAGTTTATTATTCTCTTTATCTACAATAAAATCTTTTAAATGGAATACAACAACATCACTTTTAAATAATTCAATAGCTCTATTAAATATTTCTATTTGTTCATTATAATTTGAAATATCAAGATAATTGAAAATATCAATAGTAATTTTTACATGTCCATTATTAATCGCATCAAATAATCTTTTTAATTGATCTGGTGAATACATACAATGTCCGTATGCGCCTTCAATTACTACATATGCATCATTTTCCTTAGCACATTCTGCAAGATCGCTAAATATTCTAATGTCTTCTTGTAAAGCTTCCTCAGTACGATTAAGTGGATTATATGTCCATTTATCATCATTATAAGAACCAGTCTCAGTACCTACATATTTTGTATGGAAGTATTTAGCATATTTTAAATGCTCTTTAAATTTTAGAATCATTTGTTCTACTTTTTCTTTATTTGAGTGAACTGGATTAAAATATGCCCCAAGCATTGATATTTCTATACCTTTATCATGAAAAGCATTATAAAATCCTTCACATTTTTCTTTTGTAAGAGTACCTGCAAGACCACTTTCACCATCAATAGCTTTATTTATTACAAATTGAACAGCAGTAAGCTTATGATGTGATATCTTTTCTGCTAAATCTTTTGCATTACTTTTCCCATAGTCATGGGCTCTATAACTAATTTTAATCATAATTTTAACACCTCGTATATTTATTATATTATATTTATAATTATTTTGAAATAAATAATATTTTTTCTCCCCTTTTTTTAAAAATAGCATAGTTATAAATACTTTATATGGTATAATTCAATTGGAAAGGGTGAAAATTTTATGGGAAATAATCAAGAATTAAACGAAGAAATGTATTTAGAGGAGCAAGAAGAGCCAAAAAAATATAGCGCAAAAAAAGGATTAAAATTTGGTATTGATGTACTGATTAAATTAGAAAAAGTAATAGCTATAATTTTAGCGGCTTTAGCTATATTAGAATTTATAGCAGGAATTATATTATCACTTGATAGTGCCACAGAGACAACTGGTATGTCAGCTATAATTTTAGGTGTAGTATTAGGATTATATGCAATATTTACATTCTATGTAATTAAAAGAATTAATAGTAAAAACTATAATTACAATGTAAATGATGTTGTATTCACATTCTTTATAAGCATTCCTTTAGCTGTTTTAATGATTGTAGCTAAAGGTTACGATAAAGAATAATATTTACTAAATTTTATACTTTAAAATATAGAACATAAATCTTTGTTAATATGGTTTATGTTTTATTTTTATATATTATATTATTTAAAATTATAATGGTTTTTTAATAGAAAAAATCTTGCCTTTTTGTTATAATGAAGAGGTATTATTATATACTTGAGGTGTGTAGATGAAAATTATAGATATTTTAAAGAAAAAGAAGACATTTTCCTTTGAGGTATTCCCACCAAAAAAGGGACAAGAGGAAGATTTAAATAAATTATTTAATACAATAGATATGGTTAAAGTATTTAAGCCAGATTTTATTTCAGTAACATATGGAGCTGGAGGAAATAATTCTAAGAATACCGCAACAATTGCCGATTATTTAAAAAATAAAGCTGGAATTGAACCACTTGCCCATCTTACAGGTGGTCCATCTACTAAGGAAGAGGTATTAGTAGTACTTAAGGATTTAAAATCTAAAGGTATTGAAAACATTCTTGCCTTAAGAGGAGATAAGCCAAAGGACCAGGATATTGATTATTGTAAAGAGTTTAAGCATGCGACTGATTTAATGGATTTTATCAAGGATCAGGGATATGATTTTTCTCTTGCGGGAGCTTGTTATCCAGAAGGTCACACAGAAGCTGATACATTATATGATGATTTATTAAACTTAAAAAAGAAACAAGATTCAGGTGCTGAATTCTTAATAACACAAGTATTTTATGATAATCAATATTTTTATCGTCTTTTAAGAGAAGCAAGAAAAATAGGTATTACTATACCTATTATTCCAGGTATTATGCCACTTACAACAAAGGCTTCAGTAGAGCGTACTGTAAAACTTACAGGTGCCGCAGTACCTTTAACATTAAGAGCTATGATTGAAAGATTTAAAGATGATAAGGAAGCAATAAGAGAAATTGGTATTAATTATGCAGTAAGTCAAATACTAGATTTACTAGCGAACGATGTGGATGGAATTCATTTATATATATTAAATAATTTTAATAACGCAAAAGAAATTTATGAAAAAATTTCTCATGTATTAGAAAAGGAAATGAAGTAAATTGAAAAAAGATTTAATCTTTAAATATCTAGGGTATAGAAATGTTACGCCAGATGAATTAACATTAAAGTTAATAGATGAATGTATCTCTGAGATTGAATCTTTATCAAATTTTAAGTATTATTGGCAAGAATATGATGAAATACTACCTTTTTTAAAGGAAAACAATAATTATTTATCATATCTTGATGGTGCGACTTCATATATTTTAGTAGGTACAACTCTTGGAATAGATATAGATAGAAGAATGAGGCAATACGAGAAAATAGATACTCTAAAAGCTTTAATATTTGATTGTTGTGCTTCTGCATATATTGAGGAAATGGCAGATTCATTTGAATCTTCATTACCATTTAATAATATGTCTTATAGATTTTGTCCTGGTTATTGTGGTACTTCGTTTCTTGATAACCAGATTATTGCGAAATATATTAACGCATCTAAAAACTTAGGTATAAATTTTCTATCAAGTGGATTAATGGTACCACTTAAATCAATGATAGGAATAGTTGCGATTGGAAATAAACAAAGAAAGACATGTGCTAATTGCATAATGCTTACTTCCTGCAACTATAGAAAGGCTAAAACAACATGCTACAAAAAGTAGAAATATTTGATGGTGGATTTGGTTCAGAACTTCAAAAGCGTGGAATGAAGGCTGGAGAAGTCCCTGAAGAATTAAATATAATTAATCCAAAAATGATTATAGATATTCACTCCTCTTATGTAATGGCCGGGTGTGATTATATTACATGTAATTCTTTTGGGCTTAATTCAATTAAACTTAAAGATTCAAAATATAGTGTAAAAGAATTAGTTTTGGCGGCATGTAATAATGCTTTAGCTGCATCAAAGGGTCAAAAGATAATGTTTGATATAGGACCTATTGGTCGTATGTTAAAACCACTTGGTGATTTATCTTTTGATGATGCATATGATTGTTTTAAAGAGGTAGTTTTATATTCACGTGATTTAGTAGATGGATATATTCTTGAAACTTTCTCAGACCTTTATGAATTAAAGGCTGCGATACTTGCGGTAAGAGAAAATTCAGAAAATAAATTATTATACGCTACTATGACTTTTGATGAGGGTGGCAGAACTCTTACAGGTACAACTCCTGAAATTATGACATTAACTCTTGAAGGACTTGGTGTAGATGCACTTGGTGTAAACTGCTCTTTAGGGCCTTGGGATTTAGTGCCAATTCTTAAAAAAATTCTTTCCATAACTCACACTCCTGTAATTGTACAGGCTAATCGTGGACTTCCGCGAATTTCAAAAGGTATTACTATCTATGATTTAAAACTAAGTGAGTTTAGTGATGCATATGATAAATTTTATGAAATGGGTGTTGCCATTATGGGAGGATGTTGTGGTACAGATCCTGACTTTATAAAGGCTATATCAATTCATAAAGGAAAACCTATATTAATGCCACAAAATCCTTATAAAACATACTCAATGTCAGCTACAAATCTTGTTGAAATTAAGGATGTTGTTGTATGTGGTGAAAGATTAAACCCAACAGGTAAAAAGAAACTAAAAGAAGCTATTTTAACTGAAAATTATGACTATCTATTAGAAGAGGGTATTAAACAAGTAAACGCTGGAGCGAACATTTTGGATTTAAATGTTGGTGTTCCTATGATTGATGAGCCTAAAACTATGAAGAAGGCATTAGAAAAGTTACTTGAAGTAATAAATCTACCATTCCAAATCGATTCATCTAATAAAGACGCTATGGAAATGGGCGCAAGATATTCTAATGGAATTCCAATTCTTAATTCAGTTAATGGAGAAAAAGATGTAATGGATAGAGTATTCCCGATTGCTAAAAAATATGGATGCAATGTATTAGGTCTTACACTTGATGAGAAGGGAATACCACAAAGTGCAGAAGAAAGATATGAAATCGCAAAAAGAATTGTAGATTATGCCGCAAAGTTTGGAATAAGAAAAGAGCGTATTATAATTGATACCCTAACTCTTACAGCATCCTCTGAACAAAAGCTTGTAAAAGAAACTCTTGATGCCTTAGAACTTGTGACAACACGTCTAGGAGTTAAAACAGCACTTGGAGTATCTAACTGTTCATTTGGACTTCCAAATAGACCACTTCTTAATAGAACATTCTTAACACTTGCGATGCAAAAAGGATTAAATATGCCTATAATTAATCCAAATGATATTGATATGATGAACGCAATTTATGCATATAAAGTATTCTATAATATCGATAAGAATTCAGAAAATTATATTGCAAAAATGTCTAATATAGAATTAGATACAACAAAGAAAACAAACGTATCTATGTCTCTAGAAGAAATGGTTCAGATAGGACTTAAGGATGGTATTAAAGCTAAAACTTTAGAAATGCTTGAAACTATAAATCCAATGGATATTATAAATAATATTTTAATACCTACTCTAAATAAGGTTGGAGAAGCTTTTGATAAACAAAAGGTATATCTACCTCAACTTATAATGTCAGCTGAAGCCGCAAAGATTGCGTTTTCTGTAATTAAAGAAAAATTTCCTAAGAAAGAATCAAATAAAAGACCTATTATTATGGCAACAGTAAAAGGTGATATTCATGATATCGGAAAAAATATATGTTGTGTAATATTAGAGTCTTATGGATATAATGTTGTGGACCTTGGTCGTGATGTTTCAACAGAATGTCTTATAGAAGCATATAATAAATATAACCCAATGGCTATAGGACTTAGTGCATTAATGACAACATCAGTTTCAAATATGGCTGAATCTATAAAAGAGCTTAACAAAATTGATGGAATGTGCCCAATATTTTCAGGAGGAGCTGTAATGACTGCTGAAATAGCTCATGAAATTGGCGCTACATATTATTCAAAAGATCCTTTAGAGTTAATAGAAATTTTAAGAAGGGACAATATAAAATAATGGAGAAAATTAAAAGCTTTACAGTAGACCATATGACATTACTTCCAGGACTTTATGTTTCAAGGCAGGATTTAATGGATGGATTTTGGTTTACAACATTTGATCTTCGTATAACAAGACCAAATTTTGAACCTGTTCTAAATACTGCAGAAATACACACAATTGAGCATTTGGGCGCAACATATTTCCGTAATTATCATAAAGATAGGACAATGTATTTTGGGCCTATGGGATGTAGAACAGGCTTCTATTTAATCTATAAAGGAAAATTAGAAGCAAATGATATAAAAACAGATGTTATCAATTGTTTTAAATTTATAGAATCATTTGAAGGAGATATCCCTGGAGCTTCTCCTTTAGAATGTGGAAATTATTTAGACCAAAATTTAGGTATGGCTAAATATATTGCGAAAAAATATTTAAAATCACTAGGTGAGGAATAATGTATATAGAGGAAAATCCAACTCTTACAATTAATGAATTAAAAATAAAAGAATTAAAAGAAGAAACTAAAAATGTAAAGATTGTTGCGGCAACTAAATATATATCAGAGGATGCGATGAGGGCATTATATAATGCTGGTATAGATAACTTTGGTGAAAATAGAGTTGAGCCATTTGTTCGTAAACATAATAATTTAAAAGACTTAAATGCTACATGGCATTTTATAGGACATCTTCAAAGAAATAAAGCGAAAATGATAATAAATGATATAGATTATCTTCATTCACTAGATTCACTAGATTTAGCCAAAATTATAAACGAAAAAAGAGAAAAACCTCTTAATTGTTTTATTGAACTTAAATTGGTAGAAGATTCTAATAAAGATGGAGTACTTCTTAGTGATTTAGATTCTTTTATTAAAACAATAAGAGAAAATTATCCTAAGTGTAATATAGTAGGATTTATGGCTATGACAGAGCCAGAAATGACTAATATAGAGAAAAAAGAATTATTTACACGTGTAGTAGAACTTGGACATATTTATAATTTACATGAATTCTCTTTAGGAATGAGTGAGGATTATAAAGAAGCAATAGAAAGTGGTACTACATATATTAGACTTGGAAGAATATTATATAATATGTAAGAGGTGAAAATGATGGATGTGCTAAAATCAGCTGAGGCAAGAAGAATTGATAATTTAACATGCCAGAAAGTGAAATCATATGATTTGATGGAAAAAGCTGGGCAAATGATGGCAGACATCATTTTTTCTAGTTATAAAATAAAAAATGTTTTAATAGTTTTAGGGTCTGGTGGAAACGCAGGAGATGGATTAGTAGTTGGAAGATTTTTAGAAGAAAAAGGTGTAGGTGTTTCAATTTATAAAATATCTAATATAAAGAATCCTGATGCACAAATTAATTTAGAAAAATTTAAAGGCAATATTGTTACTACAATAGATTTTAAATATGATTTAATAATTGATGCGATACTTGGTAATAATCAACATGATAAGTTAAAAGATGAATATATTGATATTATTAATAATATTAATGAATCAAACATAAAAGTAGTATCTCTTGATATGCCAACAGGAATAGAAAGCGATAATGGATTATCTCTTGGTGCGTTTATAAAATCAGATTTAACTATTACTGTAGAATATCCTAAACTTGGATTATTCTTAAATGATGGACTAGATTCATATAATAAATTAAAAACTATAAAAATAGGTATGGTATCACCTTCCCAAAATTCTATTTATCATATTAATAGTAAAGATGATTTTAAGAATATATTAACTAAAAGAAATAGAAACTCAAACAAAGGTTCATATGGTAGAGCTTCTATTATTGCCGGATCTATTTTATATAGTGGAGCTTCAATGATTTCAAATAATGCGTTAATATCTTTTATGATGGGAATTGGATATCAACACCTTTATGTACCAAAATCTTTATTTGATGTATATATTTTAAGAAATCCTGAAATAATAGTATCACCATTAAGTGAAGAAAATGGATTTATAAAATACAATGAAGAAGAACTAGATAAAATAATAAAATCATCTGATTCAATTGCGATTGGTATGGGAATGGGAGTAAGTCTTGATTTATATAAGAGTATATGCTATATATTAAAGCATTTTAAAGGAAATTTAATTATAGATGCGGACGCAATTAATACAATTGCTAAATATGGCGTTGATTGCCTTAAAGAAAAAACATGCAAAACCCTATTAACACCACATCCAAAAGAATTTGAGCGAATAAGTGGTTTATCTAAAGAATATATTTTAGAAAATCAAATAAAATCCTCAGTTGATTTTGCAAGGAAATATGATGTGTACTTGATTTTAAAAGGTGCATCCTCTATAATTACAAGTGGAATGGATACAAAAATTAATACATTTGGTAATACGGCGCTTGCTAAAGGTGGTTCTGGGGATGCACTGTCTGGTATTTTATGTGGATTACTTGCAGAATTTGATATGAATACACTAAATATATCACTTGCATCATATATTTTAGGTGCTTCTGCAGAAATGGCTATAAAGTATGAAAGTGAAAGAACACTTACTATATCAAAAATTACCAAATATATTCCAAATGTAATAATGGATTTAGAAAATAATCTATAAATATTAAGTTATGTTGTACGTATAATTTTTAAAAAATAATGAAGGAGGAAAATAATCAAAAGTACAATTTGATTATTATATTAAAAATGAAATATTGTAGTAGATGCGGGGCTCAATGTGAGGATAACGAAAAGTTTTGTCATAATTGTGGTAGTAGCTTAGAGGTTGGTCAAAATTATAACAATTATAATAATAACAATTATAATAATGAGCAACAACCAGTTTCCGATGGAACTCTTGTAGGTGGATTTGCCTTAGGATTCTTTCTTGCGCTTATTGGACTTGTAATTGCCTTAGTAGCATGTAAGAAACAAACTAAAACAGGCGCAATAGTAGGATTTGTTTTGACTGTAATTATAAATTTAATTGTACTTTTAGGCAATTATGATACTATTATGAATTCATAAAAATTTTAAATATATAATATAACTTTAAAAAATAATGAGAGAGGAAAATAATCAAAAGTACAATTTGATTATTGCATTAAAATGAAATGTTGTAGTAGATGTGGGACTCAATGCGAGGATAACGAAAAGGTTTGTCATAACTGCTTACATAGTTTAAAGGTTATTCAAAATAGTAACAATAATAATGAGCAAGAATCTGTTGATGATGAATCCTATAAAGAGGGATTTTACTTAGGTTTTTTTGGTAATTTTACTACACGTAAATTAGTGAAAAAATATTGTAATAAGAGAACTAAAGAAGGCGCAAAAGATGGATATCGTTTTGCCTTAAATATTGTTTTCATTATCGGTTTGATTTATTTGATTTATTTGATTTATTATTTTATTTCATTTTGTAAAGATATTATTAATTCATAAATATTTTAAATTTGTAATTTTTAGGACTTTTTTAAGTCCTATTTTTACATAATTTCACATAGTATTTTTCTTTATATTATCTTCTCTTTGTTCTATAATAACATTAAAGGATGGTGATATTTTATGGCTAATTATTATGAGATACTTGGTGTTTCAAAAACTGCTTCAGAAGATGAAATAAAGAAAGCCTATAGAGAGCTTGCTAAAAAATATCACCCTGATGTATCAGATGAGGTTGACGCAGAAGAGAAATTTAAATTAATTAATGAAGCTTATCAAACTCTATCAAATAAAGATAAAAGAGAAGCATATGATAATTCTATAAATAATGGATTCAATAATAGATCATATAAAGAAGGATATGATAATACATACTTTTATGGAAAGATTTGTCCATCATGTATGAGAATTAATCCTCTTCATAATAAAACATGTCCTAATTGTGGCTTTAATTTTTATGAAAATTTAGAAGAGGAAAAAGACTATAGTGGTCCATATATTACAGATGGTATTGTTCATGGTTTTATTCTAGGCTTTTTCTTAAGTATTTTTGGAATAATACTTGCCCATAAATATGGAAAAATTAAAACTATAGTAGGTGCTTATTTAGGATGTATTTTAGTTCTATTGGTTATTGGCTTATTTTAAGAACATGTTACTATAAAAAATATATTTTACGTTTGAAGAAGGCTTTAAAAAGCCTTTTTAATTAAAACATTAAAAATGTAATTTCAAGCGAAAACTTTTAAAAACATAAAGTTTTCGCAATTAACTCCGAAAACTTGTTAAATTCTTACGAACTTCGTGTTAAAATTTTCTTAAGATGGAGAATATAAAAATGATACAAAGAAATGAATATTTAAATGAACTTATCAAATGGAAACACGATAATCTTGTAAAAGTTGTAACTGGTATAAGAAGATGTGGAAAATCAACACTATTAAAATTATTTATAGAACATTTAAAAAGTGAGGGTGTAAGTGAAGAACAAATAATATTTATCAATTTTGAAGATTTAGCTTTTGAGTATTTAGAAGATTATAAAACTTTATATAACTATGTTTTAGAAAGATTATGTAAAGATAAATGGACTTATGTAATTTTTGATGAAATACAATGCGTAAAAGGATTTGAAAAGACTATAGATAGTTTATTTGTGCAAAAAAATGTAGATATTTATATAACAGGTTCAAATGCTTATATGTTATCTGGTGAACTTGCAACACTTCTTTCTGGAAGATATGTCGAAATATCTATTCTCCCTTTTTCATTTAAGGAATATATGCAAGGCAGTAATTTGAATAAAGAAGATTCATTTAATAAATTTCTTAAATATGGAAGCTTTCCATATTCATTATTATTAAATTCTTCTGAAGACAAAGTGTTTCAATATTTAGAAGGAATATATAATACTATTATAGTAAAGAATATTGAAGATAGACAAAATAGAAAAAAAGGCACAAAGATTATAGATGTTGCCCTACTAAAATCTATTACTTTATATTTGGCCGATGTTGTTGGAAATCCTGTATCTATAAAAGGAATTACAGATTACCTAAATTCAAACGGAAGAAAAGTATCAGATCATACTGTTAGTGATTACATTAGCGCATTAACAGAAGCGTTTATATTCTATCAAGTAGATAGGTTTGATGTAATTGGTAAAGAACTTTTAAAAACAAATAAAAAATATTATCTTGTTGATACTGGCCTTAGAAGCTATTTGCTTTCAAAGAAAAATTTAGATTTGGGTTTTGTTTTGGAAAATGTTGTATTTTTAGAATTAAAGAGAAGAGGATATAAAATAAACATTGGAAAACTTAGAAATAAAGAAATTGATTTTGTAGTTCAAAAAAATGGTGTCTTTGAATATTATCAAGTATCATTGAATATGAGTAATGAAACAACATTTGAAAGAGAAATAACACCATTAAAAGGAATCAAAGATAATTATAGAAAAACAATATTAACATTAGATAAATTTTCAACAGGAAATTATGAAGGAATAGAAGTTGTAAATGTTATAGATTGGTTGTTAAAATGATTTTATTTAAGGTAGAATAAAAAATATTATAATAATTATAATAAGATGAACATAAAAAATAAAAGTTCATCTTATTTTTTTAGTAAAAACACTACTTTACTAACTATATATATAGTAGGTGATGTAATTTTGAAAATAAAAGAAATTTTTAAAGATGAAAGACCAAGAGAAAAACTTATTAAAAACGGAGTTTCATCATTAAGTGATGCAGAACTTTTAGCTATTTTGCTTAGATGTGGAGATAAAAATAAAAGTGCTCTTGAAATTTCAAACGAAATATTAAATAAAAATAATGGACTTGAAGGACTATTAAAAATGTCTTATGAAGAAATCATTAAAATAAGTGGAATTAAAGAAGCCAAAGCTTCTATTATTTTAAGTGCATTTGAAATATGTAGAAGAGCTATGTCTAAAGAAACTAATAAAGAGACATATGATAATTCAGAAAAACTTTATAATCATTTAAAACCAATTATCGAGAAAAAATCATTTGAAAGTATATGCGTTATTTATTTAAACTCTAAACTTAAAATAATAAAAGAAAAAATATATGAAATGGGAGGCGCAAGAGATGCGATTATCCCAGGTGAACAAATATTAAAAGAAGGAATTCTTTGTGGTGCCTTTGCCTTAGTTATATCTCATAATCATCCATCAGGAGATCCTAATCCATCAAAAAGTGATATAAAAGAAACATTAAAGCTTTCAAATGCGCTCGCAGTTTTAAATATAATGCTTATGGATCATATAATTATAGGAGACAATTCATATTATTCATTTTTAGATAATGAAATATTATAAAAAAAGTAGCCCTAGGCTACTCTTTTATATTATTCCTCAGAAATTGCACCTACTGGACATGCAGCTTCACAAGCACCACAATCGATGCATTGATCAGGATTAACATGAGCAGTACTCTCTAATTGGATTGCTCCTACTGGGCACTCACCAGTACAAGTTCCACAAGAGATGCAAGCTGATTCATCTACTTTTCTTGGCATAGTAAATATCCTCCTTTTGCTGCCTTAATTATACCATATGTAAGGAGCGAATGTAAAGAATACAATTAATTTTTAAATAATAATTAAAAACCTTGATAAAATAATGGTTTTAAAGTAAAATATCTACTGTTAGGAGTGAAAATATTATGTCATTATTTATTATATTAACTGGAATGAAAGTATGGCAAGGAATCGTTGGTATGATTGTTTGTCTTTTAATAGGTGCTATTCTTGGTTTCTTTATCGCACGTGCAGTATTTAAGAGATACTTAAAGAAGAACCCACCAATTAATGAAGCACAAATTCGTGCAATGTTTAAACAAATGGGAAGAACACCATCTGAAAAACAAGTAAGAGCAGTAATGAAGTCTTTTGACGAGAATAAGTAATTAAAAAATAAAGCGAAGAATTAATTTTCCTCGCTTTTATTTTTTATTTCATCATTTTCATTTTGATTAGTGATTTCAGGTTCTATAGTTTTTACTTTTTTCTTTTTAAAACAATTTTCAGTACCATGATATAATCTCACAAAATTTGATTTATGTTTATATATTAAGAATGCCGCAACGAAACTATATATAATACATATATGTAACGGTACAACTTCTAAAATCCAACCATCATCCATACCTGTAAAATGAAGAATCCAAGAAGAGGCAACAACTGTTATTGCCGCAAATGATGAACATAGACAAACATAACCAGTTATTAATAAAACTATTCCAAATACTACAAGGCATGAAATGGCAGGAATTGGAGTAAGGATTGCTACTACACCTAAAGAAGTTGCGACGCTTTTTCCACCCTTAAATTTAAGGAAACAAGAGAAAGCATGACCTAATATTGAACAAAGTCCATATACTACATATGGAACTTTAGAATCCATACAACCTGTAGGTTCTAATATAAATTCAACAACAAATATCGCAAGCATTCCTTTTATTACATCTAATATAAACACAAAGAATCCAAGCTTTTTTCCTAAAATTCTTATAGAATTTGTAGTTCCTATATTTCCAGAACCATAATCTCTTATATCTATACCCTTAAATTTTTTACCAACCCAAAGTCCATTAGGAATTGATCCTATAAAATATGCAAACACACACATAACTATTGTAAGTGTTAGACTTGAAGCGAATGATGATAACACCATAAAATAAACCTCTCTTAATAAATCTACGTAATTATTATACTAGATTAGGTGGTTAAATACAAATAAATCAATTAAAAAAATCTAGTTTTTAAGCCTTTTTTTCTATTGTTATAAGCATTAATTTATGATAAGATAAAAATAGTATTTAATTAAAAAAGGGTGTGTAAATATGGCTCAAAAATATGATGATAGCTCCATTCAAATACTTGAAGGACTTGAAGCTGTTAGAAAAAGACCAGGAATGTATATTGGTTCAACTGATGTAAGAGGTCTACATCATCTTGTATGGGAAATTGTAGATAACGCAATAGATGAAGCTTTAGCTGGATATGGAAGAGAGATAAGTGTTCAAATAAATAAGGACAATAGTATTACTGTTATAGATAATGGACGTGGTGTACCTTGTGGAATGCATGCGTCTGGTAAAAATACAATGGAAGTAATTTATACACAACTTCATGCTGGAGGTAAATTCTCAGAAGATGGAGGATATAAGGTATCAGGAGGACTACATGGAGTAGGTTCATCTGTTGTTAATGCATTGTCTACATATATGGAAGTTATCTCGTATAGAGATGGAGAAATTCATGAAATTGAATTTGAAAATGGTGGACATGTAAAGACTCCTGCTAAAATACTAGGTGGTACTAGAAGATGTGGTACAACTGTTACATTTAAGCCAGATGAGGCTATTTTTACTACAACAATATTCTCATATGATACTATTAAAGAAAGAGTTAGAGAAAGTGCCTTCTTAATAAAAGGACTTAAGATGATTTTAATAGATCAAAGAACAGGCAAAAAAGAAGAATTCCATTATGAAAATGGAATATCTGAATATGTTCAATACTTAGATAAGAATAAACATTCAGATTTCCCTGTTGCTTTCTTCGAGGGAAAACAAAATGGTATTGAGGTTGAGTGTGCTTTCCAATTTATTGAAGAATATGATGAAACATTAATTTCATTTGCTAATAACGTTCGTACTAAAGATGGAGGTACTCACGAGGTTGGATTTAAAACTGCTTTAACTAAAGCTTTTAATGATTATGCTCGTAAGTTTAATTTATTAAAAGATAAAGATCCTAACATTGATGGAGCTGATTTAAGATGCTCAACTACTACAGTTTTAAATGTACGTATTAATGAGGAGCTTTTAGAGTTTGAAGGACAAACTAAAGGTAAACTTGGTACACCATCTGCGAAAATTGTTGTAGATCAAGTTTTATATGATAAATTTAGTTTTTATTTACTAGAAAATAAAGCTTTCGCAGAAGCTGTAATAAGTCGTGCATTATTAAATTCACGTGCTAGAGAAGCTGCAAGAAAAGCCCGTAAAGATGCCTTAAATCTTAAAAAAGATAAAAAAGAAGTAAATCTTTCTGGAAAACTTGCGCCAGCACAAGCAAAAAATAAAGATATGAACGAATTATTCCTTGTAGAGGGAGATTCTGCCGGAGGTTCTGCTAAAAACGGACGTGATAGACGTTTCCAAGCAATACTTCCTTTAAGAGGAAAAGTATTAAATACAGAAAAGAAAGCTCAAGAAGCAGCATTACAAAACCAAGAACTTGCGACAATGATTTATACAATTGGTGCTGATTACGGAGATAACTTTGATATAAAGAAATCTAATTATGATAAGATAATTATCATGACCGATGCCGATGATGATGGAGCGCATATTCAAGTATTACTTTTAACATTCTTCTTTAGATATATGAAACCAATGGTAGAAGCAGGAAGAGTATATATCGCAAGACCACCTCTATTTAAGATTACTAAACGTGGTAAAAAAGAAGAAATTATATATGCATGGACAAATGAAGAATTAGCTCAAATCACTAAAGGTTGTCAAAACTATATGGTTCAACGTTTTAAAGGACTTGGTGAAATGTCAGCTGAACAACTATGGGATACTACTATGAATCCTCTTACAAGATCTTTAATTAAAGTTGGAATTGAAAATGAGGATGAAGCAGAATCACAAGTAGAAATTCTAATGGGTGATGATCCACAAAGACGTCGTAACTGGCTTGAAAATCATGTATCATTTACATTAGAAGAAAGTGATGATGAGGAGTAAGTAGTATGGCAGATATTAAAAAGAAACTAGATAAATATATAGACGAAAAATTTGAATATTTAAAGCTAGAAGATGTTATTGGAGATAGATTTGGTCGTTAT
Source organism: uncultured Anaeroplasmataceae bacterium (assembly GCA_964544095.1). Lineage (GTDB taxonomy): Bacteria > Bacillota_I > Bacilli_A > Acholeplasmatales > Anaeroplasmataceae > UBA3206. The sequence goes on from CAZJAM010000001.1 coordinate 87,713, forward strand.
TCTAAATACATAATTCAAGACCGTGCTATACCTGATGTTCGTGATGGTCTAAAACCAGTTCAACGTCGTATTCTATATGGAATGAATAAGATGGGAATTACATCTAAATCACCATATAAAAAATCCGCAAGAATTGTAGGAGAAGTAATGGGTAAATATCACCCTCATGGAGATTCTTCTATTTATGATGCGATGGTTCACCTATCACAATCATGGAAGATGGGAGTTACTCTTATCGATATGCATGGTAATAATGGATCAATTGATGGTGATGGTGCTGCCGCAATGCGTTATACTGAGGCAAGACTTTCTAAAAACGCTGATTATTTATTAAAAGATATAGAAAAGAATACAGTACCATTTGTACCAAACTTTGATGAAGAGGAAATGGAACCAACAGTCCTTCCAGGCCTATTCCCAAATTTACTTGTTAATGGCGCAATGGGTATTTCATCAGGATTTGCAACATATATTCCAACACATAACCTAACTGAGGTTATAAACGCAATTGTTGCGCGTATTGATAACCCTCGTATGACTCTTGATGACTTATTACAAATTATGCCAGGACCAGACTTCCCAACAGGAGGTATTATTGAAGGTACTGATGGTATAAGAGAAGCATTTAATACAGGATCTGGTTCAGTTATTGTAAGATGTAAGTATGAATTTGAAGATATGGGCAAAGACCAACAAAGAATTGCAATATCAGAAATTCCATATGATACAAATAAAGCTAAGATAGTAGAGCGTATTGACCAAATGCGTATTGACCATAAGGTTGAAGACGTTTTAGAAGTGCGTGATGAATCAGATAGATCGGGACTTAGAATCGCAATTGATTTAAAGAAGGGTGCAAACGCTCAAGCTATTATGAATTACCTTCTTAAAAATACAGATTTACAAGTAAATCTTAAATATAATATGGTAGTAATTCATGATAGACGTCCTGAGCGTATTGGAGTAATAAAGATTCTTGATGCTTATATCGATCATCAAAAAGAAGTATTTACTAATAAAATTCAATATGATTTAGCTAAAGATACAGCTCGTCTTGAAATAGTAGATGGACTTATAAGAATGGTATCTATTCTTGATGAAGTAATATCAATTATTCGTAAATCTAATGGTAAACAAGATTCTAAAGATAATTTAATTGAAAGATTCCAGTTTACAGAAAAACAAGCAGAAGCTATTGTTACAATGCAATTATATCGTTTATCAAAAACAGATGTTGTCGCATTACAAGAAGAACATGAAACTCTAACTCAAAATATTTTGGAATATAATGAAATCTTAAATTCAGAAAAGAAATTATTAAAGAAGATTAAATCTGATTTAATTCAAATGGGTAAAGATATTAATCAAGAGCGTAGAACACAAATTGTTGAAGAAATTAATGATCTTAAGATTGATGAAACAGACTTAATAACAAAAGAAACTGTACACGTTGTTGTAACTCGTGATGGATATATTAAGAAAATTGGTCTTAAGGCATGGCAAATGTCTTCAAATAATAATATTAAGCAAAATGATGCGATAATATATTCATCTGATGTATCAACTCTTGATACACTACTTATATTTAGTGACGGAGGAAACTATTGTAGCCTTCCAGTATATAAGATAGATGAATGTAAGGCAAAGGATGTTGGAATGTTTATTAATAATATAATTACAATAGTTCCATCAGAGAAATTTATTCAAGTATTTGATATAGAATCATTTACTGAAAATAAAACATTATTGCTTGCGACAAAAGATGGATTAATCAAGCAAACATCTCTTGCCCAATTTGAACTTAAACGTTGGACAAAAGCTGTTAAATGCATGAAGATATCTGATAAGGATAAACTTGTCTCTGTTGATATGATTGACCATCCAATGGAAATAATATCAGCTACAAAGGACTGTGAATTAATCCGTTATAGAGCGCTTGATGTACCAATGTATGGAACATCAGCTTCAGGATTAAAATCATTAAAATTAAAACCAAATGATATGGTAGTATCAGCATTCTACGCAAACAAAGATGATGATATTTTAATGCTTACACAAAAAGGATTTATTAAGAGAATTAAAGTTATGGAATTAAATCTATCTGCAAGAGGTAGATCTACAACCGCAATGATTAAGAAAGTTAAATCTAATCCTCAAATTCTTGTTGATGCAAAGAAACTTACACCAAATCAATATAAGGAAAATGTAGATATAAATGTTGTATATAGTCTTGGTAATGATATACAAAAAGCATTTGAATTTAAATATAATGTAGCAGATGCAGGAAAACAAATATTAAACAAAGACTTAGGTCAACCACTACAATTATTTGTGACACCATCTCAAATACCTGACCAGAAGGTTGATGATTCATATCTTTTAGAACAAGAATCTCATATGGATTTATTTTCAGATGATGTAGTAATGGATACTCCAAAGATTAAAGCTAATAATAAAACTACAAAATCTGTAATATCTGATTTAGATGCAATTCTTGCTTCTGTACAAAATGATAAAAATGAAGAAGTAATTGAAACAAATAATGAGGTTGTAAAGAAGAGCCAATCATCTACAATCGTAAGAAAAAAGATGAATGACTTTGAACCTAAGAAAAAAAATCAAGATGATATTCCATTTAAAAAAGTAAATCTGTTTGGAGATGATGATGATGAAAGATAAAATAAAAACAATTTGCAAATATCTAATTGTGCTAATAGTTTTAGGATATGCAATTTATGAGGTTATCCATTATGCACTAAAACTTAGTGATAATAACGCAATAGCTTATAAAGTTGGAATTGGTGTTTACTCAATCATTATTATTGCCTCAATTATATGTTTGATCCTTCTTATAAAGAATTCAATATATAGAAGCAAATTTACTCATAACGATTTTGAATAGAATTAAGGCTTACCACTAGGTAGGCCTTTTCTTATATACCAAAATAACATTTCAAAAACTATCTAGTATAACTAACTAGATAAAAAGTTATCAAAAAAGTGTAAATAGGTTTTATAAAAATACATTTACTTTTAAAATTATTCAAAAAGTACCTGAAAAAGATGAAGCAATCAAAAAGCAACCAATTTAAAGGCGCTTTTTAGACACTTTTAACATATATTCTAATAAATACTCATGTAAAACAAAAAGATGCCTAAAACAATGCGTATTTTAAGAAAAAATGTTAAAAATGTAATGAAACATCATTTATATATCACTTGTGGTATAATAAATATAGAAATTTAATAATTCAAAAGACACATAATATTAAAAACTAGCTTATTTATAATTAAAAGCTAGTAAGCGTATTTACAATAACTATGTGTTGTTTGAAATTATGTTGGAGTGTGAAATTATGATAATAGAAGCATTTGGACAAAAAAGAGAATTTAAAGATAATGAAACAGTATTGAATATATTAAAATCTTTTAAACCGAATGATTATAAAAATTATATGTGCGCAAGCATAGACAATAAGCTTTATGAACTTACATTTATAGTATCTAAGGATTCAAAAGTAGATTTCTTAGATCTTACAAATACAGATGCAGCATATGTTTATCAAGCATCACTTAGATATTTATTTGCTTATACATTGCACGCACTATATCCAGGGTCTAAGGTAATTTATAACTACTCTATTTCAAGATCTGTGTTTGCTCAACCTGTTGGAATATCTCATCCAATTGATTTTACATTACTTAGTGAAATCACTAAAAAAATGGATCAAATAATTGATGCAGATATTGATATTAGAAGAGTTAGTTTAACTCATGATGAAGCAAAAGAAATATACCTTAGGGAAGGACTTAAAACTAAGTATGATTTAATAGATTATAGAGAATCTGAAAGAGTTAATTTATATGAACTAAATGGATACTATAATTACATGCATAATTATTTAGTACCATCTACAGGATTTTTAACAAAATATAGACTTAACCTATATTCTCCAGGAATTATTATTCAATATCCAAGGGCAGAACTAAATGGAGAAATTCCTCCTTTTGTAAACGAAACTGTTTTAGGTAAGTATTTAAAAGATGCGAATAAGTGGGGTAATATAACAGGTGCTGCATATATTTCTGAGTATAATAAACTTGTAGAAAATGGATATGGAAATGAGCTTATTAACCTATGTGAGACAAAGCATAATAATCTTTTAGCTAAGCTTGGTGAAAACATCGAACAAGATATAGATAATATTAAGTTAATATGTGTTGCAGGGCCATCATCATCTGGTAAAACTACATTTACTAATAGACTTAGAATAGAGTTAATATCTCGTGGTATAAAGCCTTTAATGATATCTCTTGATAATTATTATAAAGAAGATGGAAATTATCCAAAAGATGAATTTGGTAAACCTGATTACGAGCATATAAACGCTCTAGATATTGATCTATTTAATGATCAAATGCTTAAACTAATTGCAGGAGAGGCCGTAGGACTTCCTATATTTGATTTTAAAACACATAAAAGGGTATTTTTAGAGCCTATTAAGCTTGAGAAGCATCAACCTATAATGATTGAAGGAATACATGCGTTAAACGATGAATTATCGAAGGCAATTCCTGGGGATGCAAAATATAGAATATATATAGCACCTCAATCTCAACTTCATATAGATGCAGAATCTCCTATATCTATGACTGATGTAAGACTTCTTAGAAGAATGGTAAGAGATTTTAGAGATAGAGACTCTGATCCTACAAAAACTATTTCTATGTGGCCTTCTGTTAGAAAGGGTGAATTCAAATGGGTTTATCCTTATCAAGAAAATGCTGACTTTGTATTTAATTCAGAATTATCATATGAACTAGGAATTTTAAAACCATTCGCAATGGAAATTCTTAAAAAAGTAGATAAGAATTCTAAAGAATACTTTGTAGCACATAGACTTCTTGGAATACTTAAATATATAAAGCCGCTAGACGCAAAATGGGTGCCTTGTAATTCTATTTTAAGAGAATTTATAGGAGGTTCAATGTTCTACGAAAAATAAGCCGTTTTTGCGGCTTTTTTTCTTGTTAAAAAGAAAGAATTAAACTATAATAAGAAATGTAGAAATTGAGGTGATTAATGTATATGGTAGACGCTTATACAAAAAAAGGCGCTCTAAACAATATCGATACTTTAAAAATAGATCAAAGTGAAGTAAAGGATATCACTAATCTTTATGAACATAAAGGTAAGGATTTCTACTACAAAGAAACTTTAAAGACAGAAATGCAAGGAGTAACAACTGATGTAATTATAAGAAATTGCAAAGTCGTTATGAATATGCGAGAGTTAAATGTTTCTGATTCTAGATTTAGATCGATAGTTAAAAGAAAAACTAAGCCTAAAAATAAGGATGAACATATGATAGAAAACGTTGCGATTATTTGTGACGCTTTTGCTAAACATATAAAAGAATTTGATCTTAATCCTAACCAATTCCTAAATCTAGGTAAGCTTTTATTTTGTGAGGTTAAAAAAATTTCATTTAGATCTTATACAACAAAAGAACAAGAAAATTTATTAACAGTTGAAAAAAAGCACAATACAAGAGATGTTTTAGAGGCTATGCTTATAAAGTATGAATCCATTATTAAAAGTAATAAATATGAACCTGTATCAGTGGTTTCATCGTTCTATATTGATTATATGATGGAAGACATATTTAACGATGAAAATGAATTTATAGGTATATTTATATTATACGCATTGTTGTTTAGACAAGGATTCGAATTGTTTAGGTTTACATCTTTTGTAGAAGAGATTAATAATAAATATGATATGTTTAAGGATGCGCTAGCAAAATCTGAACATGGATGGTACGAAGGATATCCTAACGCTTGTCATTTAACATCAGTTCTTAGAAGAATCATGATTGATTGTTATCAGAAGATTGACATGTTAATGCATTCAAAAGAAATTACTAAATCAAATCAAAAAACAGACATGATTGAGCTTACAATTCTTAAAAGATTACCTGACGTATTTACTAAGGAAATGATAAAAGATTTGTGTACTGATGCCTCACAAACAACAATTGATAGGACTTTGAAGCGTTTGCGAGAGGAAAACAAAATAATTCCTAACGGAACTGGAAGAAGTGCCAAATGGACAAAGATTTATAAAGAACAAAACTTTGATAGAAATGAAATCGGTAAGATAAAACAATTTACTCTTGCAGATTATATACCCGAAGCAGAAAGAGGCTCTGATGAATAATCAGGGTCTTTTTTTATGCTTAAAAAAATATTTCAAAAGTTTAATAGTTTTAAAAACAAGATTAGGTAAGTAATAAAACAAGATAAAACGAAAGTTATAAAAAGTTAAAATAGGTACATTGAAATTTTAATGTGTTTTTTAGGCTTTAATTAATATAGGAGAAGAATCTCAGATGAAGAAATATTAGGATCTCAGCTGGATAAATCACTTAAAATCATCATTTCGATGCCTTAAAACGATGATTTTTTAGAAAAAAGCTTAAAATAAGGCATAATAGAGCCTCTTACGCGTGCGCGTATGCGCGCGCTCTATATATATAATATAAAAAGAGAAAAAAGATAGATGTACAGGTGAGTTGGAAACGGACACCATAGACTTAAGAGTAGAAGTATACTATAGATGAAGAAATTTTCGCACGTTACACTCTCTATTCATGAGTGCCAACATAAAAAATGATACCTATACAGATCAGCAAAAGAAGAAGAGATAAGTGAAAATGTTGGGTAAATGTTTTCTCACCACAAAAAATGAGTTTAAACTAAGAATTGAGCCTGATAAATGTTCACAAAAACAGTTTTGGAAGCTCATTTTTGTAACTTTTCACATCAAAACTACGTCAAGAAAGGACGCGATGACGTAGTTTAGAGAAGAAGAATAGGCAGAAAATCCTCAATAAACATATTCATGAGGGTGCTTGACGTAGTTCTTTTTCCTAAGTTAAGGGCTTTTTTAATATTTATATAACTTCCTATAATGTATATTATGTTAACCAAAATAATAACTGACAACCACGCGATTATTTCAACGATTGTGGGTAATGTGTGAAAAGCGGATTTGGGTTATTTTGATAAAAATGTAAAAAAGCCCGTGGTTGAGCCTTTAAATCAATGTGCACTTGATTGAAATCGATGTCGATTTGTTATCCACAATTAGAAAATCAAGCTCTCATCCAGTTGGGGCTTTTTAACTAAGTCATCTTATAGTTCATGACTATGTTTTTTTATGAATCTTTGCATATATATCATATAATTATCAGAAATCGAGAATTGATTTTGCGGCCAATTGTTCAACTCGATTGCTTATTTTAAACTAGAACTATTTTCTTATAATTTCAGATATTATCTAGTTTCTAATAATTTATGTATGTGTTATTAAATATTGATTATTTAGTATTTAATACTAGATAAGTTTTGAAATAATTTAAGTAACCCTTTTTCAAGTAGCTCTATATATTTATATAAGGATGGCGTGATTTCATGCTCTGAAATCTGATTTAGCTTCTTTATTCTTACTTTTAATCATTGTTAGATAAATTCTTGACTGCATACAATTGTTATAAAATAATGTAAGCGCTTTATATATTTTCAAAGCTGTTAAAAACAATGTGAAATTATGAAAGATGCTTACACTTTTGACTGATCTTTTCACCAAAATTCTGATATCTAATTTCTCCACTCTTCATTTTGCTTTTCAAAACATCATCATAACAAAATCTTTATTTTTCTATATTAGGTTTGGCTGTTGTTACAATTTCATTTAAATGCATTCAAAAAAATGATGTGTCCGTGAACGACGAACACTTCAAAATATTACTACTTTTTAATAACTTTAAAACTGATTTTATTCTATTTTAATACTTGTTTTTAATACTAGATACATTTTGAAATATTTTTTAGGCTTTTTTACACCAGTTTACCCACCTGATTTTTATATACTTTTAAGCGCTTAGAATCATCCACACATACTCCCTAAAGCTTTAATAGTTTATGGCAAAATAATCTTTATTTAATTGATCATGGAAAAACATTTTTATATTCTTCTATTTAGAAATTTTATATGTAATACTTTCACTTTTCCAATGGCTATTTGATGTGATAATAATCTATTATTTCTTGATTTTGATCTTCTTTTTCTTTCTTTTGCTGATACACCACCTTTATTTCTTAAAAAATGCCCTTTTTTAGAGATTTTTATTTTAACCTTTTAAAAATACTTGTCTTATTCAATAAAACGCCTATTTATGTGCTTTAAATCGGCTGTTTTTAATCCAAAATCTTAAATTTTCAAATTTTTGATAGATTGACATATTATATTTACAAGTCTTTAAATTTATTTTATCTTGTTTATAATACTAGATAGATTTTGAAATATTAAAAAAGACCCTCATACATTTGAGAGTCTTTTCATACTATTTTGCAAGCTTTAATATATCTAATGCTTCCTTATATCCAATTTTTATTCTATCCGGTATTTCTCTTTTTCCTTTATATGTAAAGTTATATGCCATCTCTTCAAATGAATCCTCATAAATTTCAAGTTCACTAAATCTTATAGGCATTCCTATTTGGTGATAGAATTCTTCTAAAGCAAGTATTCCCTTATATGCAATCTCATCGTTAGACCCAGCATCAGATACATTCATTACTTCTAGTGCAAATCTTTTAAATCTTTTAATATCAGATTTATATACATACTTTGCCCAAGCTGGAAATAATACAGATAGTCCTGCACCATGTGCTACTCTATCAAACTTTCCTGATACTTCATGTTCTATTTGGTGAACTGGCATATAATATTCTTTGCCTCCACCCATAAGACCATTATGAGATAGTGATGAAGCCCACATAAGCTCAGCACGTGCATTATAATCATTTGGATCCTTTATAACAGTCTTTCCAGCTTCAACTACACTTTTACATAAGGCAAGACATAAATTGTCTGTAAGAATTGTATTATCATTTACTGAATAATATCTTTCCATAGTATGCATCATAATATCTACAATACCACATCCAGTTTGAAATTTATCAACACTAAATGTTAACTCTGGATTTTCTATTGCGAATAGTGGTCTATGTGCTTCACTAGAACATCCTCTTTTTTCATGAGTTATATCATTTGTAATAACACACGAATCACTCATTTCAGATCCTGCAGCCGCAATTGTAAGAATTACTCCTAATGGTAATCTTTTACTTGCGTCTGGAGTTTCATTTTTAATTTGATATTCCCATGGATCTATATTTCTTAGTGCACTATCACATATTGATTTTGATGAATCTATTACAGATCCACCACCAACAGCTAAAACCATCTCTATTTTTTCTTTTTTGCAAATCTCTATACCTTTGCGAACTAGAGATAGTTTTGGATTAGCTTCCACTCCTGGAAGTTCAATAAAATCTATATTGTTTTCTTTAAGTGATTTTATAACTCTATCATATAATCCATTTTTCTTTATTGAGCCTTTACCATAATGAAGTAATATTTTTTTATATCCATAGGATTTAATAATTTCTCCTACTTTATTTTCTTTATTTTTACCAAAGAATATTTTAGTTGGTGTAAAATACATAAAATCATTCATTCTTATTTTCCTCCTTTGCAAGCGGATGAGTTTCATTATATGTTTCTTTAATAAATTTATTAGAAAGATTTGTATATATTTGAGTTGTTGAAATATCCTCATGTCCTAACAAATCTTGTACAATACGTAAATCAGCTCCTCCTTCTAAAAGATGAGTTGCGAAAGAATGACGTAATGTATGCGGTGATATTTCTTTTTCTATATTACAATTTTTAGCTAAAGTTTTTATATACTTAAAAATTGCTTGCCTAGACATTCTTTCACCCTTATAGTTCATAAATAAAACATTTCCAGGATGTGTTGATATATAAGATCTTTCCATCTCTAGATATTCTCGAACTGCTATAACGGCTTTTTCACCCATAGGTACAATTCTTTCTTTATTTCCTTTACCAACAACTGTTATATATTTAGATGTCATATGAAGGTTAGTTAAATCAAGATCACATAGTTCAGAAACTCTTAATCCACATCCATATAAAAGCTCCATAATAGCTTTATTTCTTTTACCAAGTGGTTTTTCTGTATCAATTGAATCAATCATCATATTAACCTCATCTGTGGTTAAAACAACCGGAAGTGGTTTATTAAGCTTTGGAGTATCTACAAGTTTTGCAGGATTATCTTTTATATCTTTATATTCTTCACATAAAAACTTATGAAAATCTTTTATTGCGGTAAGCTTTCTTGAAATAGATTGAGGAGACATATGTTGTCTTTTTAAATGAACAATATATTTTTTAACCATATCTTCAGTAATATCTCTTACGTCATAACAATCTTCATATGTTCTTAAAAATTTTCCATACTTGTCAAGATCTGACATATATGCGTTTATTGAATTAATGCTTAATCTTTTATCACCAGATAGATAATATTTAAAATCATTTAGTTCATAAAAAACTACTCCATCATCTTCTAAATTTACTTTTCTCATATTTATACCTTCTATATAAAATTTTCAAATACAACATTACCAAGCTTATAACCTTTATAAGTCATATAAATATTATCCCCATCTATTTTTATAAGCTCATATTTTAATAACTTTTCCATATCGAAATCATCTATAGGACTAGAATTAAATAATTCTTGATATTTGCTTATAGATACTCCCTTTTTCATTCTTAATCCAAGCATTAAATATTCGGACTTTTTATCAGATATAGATAAATGGCAGGAATTAGCTTTAAAACGCCTAAAATAGGCATTTAAACTCTTCTCATTATCATATCTTATAGAATCTAGATATCCTGAAGCTCCCATACCAAGACCAATGTATTCTTTTGAACTCCAATATATAGAATTGTGGATTCCTTCAAATCCTTCTTTTGCGTAATTAGATATTTCATAATGATTATAGCCTGCATTTTTTAATCTTTCGTTTACAAGATCCATTAAATCAGATGCTGTATCTTCATCAAGCATTTTTATATTTTTATATTTAAATATTGTCTTATCCTCAAGTATTAAAGTATATAAAGATAAGTGATTAGGATTTAATTCTAGAATCTTATCAATCATACTATTAACTAAATCTTTATTATCCCAAGGATTGGCATAAATAAAATCTAAGTTAATATTATCCATGCCATTATCTTTAAGCAATTTATAAGCATTTATAATATCATAAGTTTTGTGATGACGGCCAAGGAGTTTTAATATATTATCATCCATTGCCTCACAACCCATTGATACTCTATTTATTTTATATTTTTTAAACAATTTTATTTGTGATAATGTCAAAAGTTCTGGATTAATTTCTATTGTATATTCACAAGTGTTTTTATTGTATTCATCTATTTTCTTTAATAATTTTTCAAGTAAATCTAGAGGTAATGCGTTTGGAGTACCTCCACCTATATAAATAGTTTTTATATCACTTAGATATTTTTCATATTCTCTAAATTCTTCTATTAATCTATTAATATATTTTTCCATAGTCTCTTTTTTAAAAGTAACCATTTTTAAAAAATCGCAGTAAGCACAGATATGCTTACAAAAAGGGATATGAATATATAATCCATAAGACATAATAATCACCATCTATATTTTATCACAAAAGTGTTGGTTAACATAATAAAAAGAGGATTATTTGAAATCCTCTAGTTATTCTTCTTATAAATATAATAAAGACCTTTTAAAAGTAGGTTTTTATCAAATATTAGTTTATGCTTAGAATAAGGTAATATAAGTTTTCCAAGCCCTCCTGTAATAATTACTGTAGGTTCTTCTGGTAGTTCATCTTTTATTCTATCAATAAGACCATCAATCATTGCGGCACCACCATATATTAATCCTGACTGCATACATTCAACAGTATTTTTACCAATTAAATTCTTTGGTGCTTCAAGTGTTATATATGGAAGTTGAGATGCGTGATCAGATAGTGAATCAAGAGATGTTTTAATTCCTGGTATAATCATACCACCAATATGATTTCTATTTGAATCTATTACGCTTAATGTTGTCGCAGTTCCCATATCAATTATAATTGCAGGAGTCTTATATTCCTCAATTACGCATACGGCATCACTTACTCTATCTGCACCAAGTGTTTTTGGATTATCAATTTTAATATTTAATCCAGTTTTTATTCCAGATCCAATTACAAATGGTTTTTTATTAAGTAATATTTCTAAAGCTTTTGATACTTCATTTGTAATTTCTGGCACAACAGATGATAAAATTGATCCTTCAATATCAGAAATTTTTATTGAATAAACTTGTAACATTAACTTCAATTGGATTAAAAAATCCATATCAGTTTTCTTTCTATCTGTACCAATTCTTCCTTCAGCTATAATATTTGTTTTATCTAAAAATCCTACAACAATATTTGTGTTTCCAATATCAACTGCAAGTATCATATTATAGCTCCTTTATTTTATCTAGAATTTGATTTGCTAAATTCTCTTTTGTATCAAGTTCTGATGTAGTTATGGCATCTTTTGTAATAAATGTAATTTGGTTTGTATCTACACCAAAACCAGTTTTATTATTAGTAAGTGAATTTGCACAAATCATATCAGCATTTTTCTTTAATAGTTTATTTTGTGAGTTTATAAGCATATTCTCTGTTTCCATTGAAAATCCAATGATTTTTTCCTTTGTTTTATGCTCTCCAAGGTACTTTAATATATCTGTTGTTCTTTGAAGTTCAATAGACATATCATCATCACTTTTTTTAATCTTATTATCGCTAACCTCTTTTGGTGTATAATCAGCAACAGCGGCAGCCATAATAATGGCATCCATTCCCATATAGTTATCCTTTATAGCGTTAAACATATCAGCGGCTGATATAACATTTATTGTTTTTATACCATAAAAAGGCTTAATACTTACAGCACCTGTTACAAGTAAAACATCAGCACCTCTTAAATGAGCCATTTTCGCAATTGCGTATCCCATTTTACCAGTAGAATGGTTTGTAATAAATCTTACTGGGTCTATTGCTTCCATAGTAGGACCTGCAGATATTAGTATCTTCTTACCTTCTAGGTCATGAGGATATGCAATATGAGTTAATATATTTGATATTAAAACATCCTCTTTAGGAAGTTTGCCACGACCTATATCATCGCACGCAAGTAGTCCTGTTTCAGGTTCTATAATATCATAACCATAATTTTTAAGCTTTGTTAGATTATCTTGAAGAATTGGGTTATCATACATATTAGTATTCATTGCAGGGACAATAACTTTAGTTCCTTTAAAAGCGAAAAGAGTCGTTGTAAGCATATCATCACAAATACCATTTGCAATTTTACCTATTATATTTGCTGACGCTGGTGCGACCATAAATATATCGGCTTTTTTAGCAAGAGATACATGTTCTACATTAAACTCAAAGTTTCTATCAAATGTATCTACAAGACATTTGTTAGATGTAAGAGTTTCAAAAGTTATTGGGTTTATAAAGTTTAAGGCATTTTTAGTCATAATTACATGAACATCTGCACCCATCTTTTTTAATTCGTGGGCAACACCTGCCATTTTATAGGCAGCAATAGATCCTGTAATTCCAAGTATTATAGTCTTTCCTTTAAGCATATAAGCTCACCTCTTATTCTTGATCTTCAAGTCTTCCGTATTTTTCGTAATTAGCTATACGAGATATTTTATTTTTATCATCAACAAAAACAACTTCTGGTTTCATTTTTAAAGCCTCTTCTGGAGTCGCATCAGCATAAGCCATAATTATTACCTTATCTCCAGCCTTACCGCACCATGCAGCCGCACCATTAAGGCAAATAATACCACTTCCAGCTTCTCCTTTAATAGTATATGTTTCAAATCTTTGTCCATTATTAACATTTACTACTTGTACTTTTTCATATTCATAAATGCCACTTTTTTCTAGTAAAAGAGAATCAATTGTAATTGAACCTACATAATCTAGTTTTGCTTCTGTTACAGTAGCCCTATGGATTTTTGATTTAAGCATTGTAATAGTCATTAGTCACATACCTCTATAATAAAGTTATCAATTTCTCTTGTTTTACCAATATATACAGCAATAGCAACAAGTACTTCACCTTTTATTGTATCAAGTGGTTGAATATTTGTGTTATCAACTATTGATACATAATCAATTTTGGCAAGTGGCTCACTCTTTAATACTTCTGTAATCTTATCAATTACCTTTTGGCTACATCTTTCTCCACTCTCTATTAAAGCCTTACCAGCTTTTAATGATTTAGATAAAATTACTGCAGCCTTTCTTTCTTCTGGCGAAAGATATGTATTTCTTGATGATTTTGCAAGTCCATCTTCTTCACGAACTATAGGACATCCTATAATTTCAATATCAAAATTAAGATCACGAACAAATCTTTTAACTACTGCTAATTGTTGGGCATCTTTTTGTCCAAAATATGCACGATTTGGAGTTACTATATTAAATAATTTAGTTAACACTTGGCAAACTCCTCCAAAGTGAACTGGACGACGTGCTCCACATAAGTGTTCTGTAACCTCAGATGTATTAACTGTTGTTGTGAAATGAGCAGGATACATCTCAGATGGTTCTGGGTTAAATAATAAGTCAGCTCCAGCACTCTCTACAAGCTTTGAATCACGTTCTAGATCACGAGGGTATCTTGCTAGATCTTCATTTGGTCCAAATTGTGTAGGATTTACGAAATCAGATACAACTGTTCTATCATTTTGTGATACTGACTTCATAATAAGGGATTTATGTCCTTCATGAAGATATCCCATTGTAGGTACAAAACCAATAGTTAATCCTTCTTTTTTCCATTGCTTTACGATTTCTCTTACTTCTTTAATAGTATGTACAACTTTCATTTTACTTTATCTCCTTAAATTCTTTTAACGCATTATTTAAATCTTCGTCACTCATCTTATAAGTATTCTCAACACTTGGGAATACCATGTTTTCTACTTCATTTTTATATTCCTTTAGTGCATCAACAATTACATCATGAACATTTGAAAATTTCTTAACAAATTTAGCGACTCTATCATTTGTGTATCCAAGCAAGTCTTGATATACAAGAACTTGGGCATCACACTTAGCTGAAGCACCAATTCCAATTGTTGTTATATAAAGCATTTCAGTAAGCTTTGCGGCAATTTTTTCAGGTACTCCTTCAAGAGTAATCGCAAAAGCTCCAGCTTCCTGTACTGCAAGACAATCTTTAATAAGCTTTAAAGCTCCACTTTCAGTTTTACCTTGAACCTTATATCCACCCATTGTATTTACTGATTGTGGAGTGAGTCCTACATGTCCTACAACAGGAATTCCTGCATCTACAATTGCTTTAATTCTTGTGGCATAAGTAACTCCACCTTCAAGCTTTACAGCTTGACAACCAGTTTCTTTTATAATACGACCAGCATTCATTACTGCTTGTTCGTCTGATAGTTGATATGACATAAATGGCATATCTACTACAACAAATGTATCTTTAGCACCACGTACTACTGAGGCACCATGATGAATCATATCCTCCACAGTCACAGGAAGAGTATTAGGATATCCAAGCATTGTCATTCCAAGTGAATCTCCTACTAAAATAAAATCTATTCCTGCTTCTTCAACAAGCTTTGCAGATGAATAATCATAACAAGTTACTTGAGTAAGCTTTCTTACTCCTTTAGCTTCCTTAAATGTGTTTACATTAATCATTTTTTAATTCTCCTTTTAATAACTTTTCCATTTGGCTATAATCATTATTATTTATTTTTTTAGACATTTCACATAGTTTTAAACTAAGTGGAATATATATCTTTTTTAAATCATCATCTAATACATTTAAATGATTTCTTATAGTCCCAATATCATTTCTTAATATGGGTCCTGTTAAAGCTTTATAGGAACCTACATTTTTTATATTGTTAATATTATTTAATATAAGAGGCATAAAAATATTTAAATTATCGATATTTATTGATTTAAATAAATCCTCTGAACAAGATGTTAAAGCGCATATAAGATTTGATATCATTACGCATCCAGCGTGATATAAATATTTACTATCTTTATTAATCTTTAAAACTCTATTATTAAATAATGCCATGATTTCAGCTTCTTTTATAGCTGGCCCTTCAAGTGTTAAGTATGCACTTCTAAATTCCTTATAAGATGAATATAAGTCATTAAATGCGTAAATAGGATGAAGGCTATAACAATAATTGTTATTTTTTAGATTATCAAATATATCTGATGTAATAGAACCTGATGTATGAATCAATGTTTTATTTTTAACATCTAGATTTTCCAGTTCTAAAACAACATCTTTAATCGCATCATCATTTACGGTTAAAAAAAGAGTATCACAATCATTAATTAACATAATTAAATTCGTGTAATACTCACTAATACTAAATCTCGCACAGTCTATGGCATCCTCTATCTTCTTTGAATAAATACCAACTACATTATGGTAATTATCATTAAGATATTTAGATAATGTATATCCAACATGCCCTGCACCTATAAATCCAATCTTCATATATTCACCTCACTAATATAATTTATTTCTAATATCATTTAGTTCCTCGAATTTCTTAGATTTATTATTAAAATTTAATTTATTAGTAAAGTTTTACATAAAATAAATACTTTCTAACCAACTTCATTATACTACTTATTTTTAAAATGTAAATTTATTTGTTTTGAATTATAGATGTATTTTAATAAATAGCATAAAAAAAAGGGGCCTTAGAATTGATTTTAAATTGTCTAGAAACAACATGAAAGGATGGCCCCCTACGAATATAATATCATAAAATTATTAAATTGTGTAGTGTTTCATAAAAAAATAGACCAAAGCGGTCTATTTATTTTTAAATTGATTTAGACTCTCGTTATATAGATAACCAATAGAATCTAATTTTAATACTATTTCACTAAATGAAACATTTAAGTCATCGCATAAAGCGTCTAGGGAATCATACTCGTCGCGAAGCTTAAGATTTATAAATGATAATAGCATATAAGGATCTTTAGGTAGCATAAATTACTTTAAATCCTTAGTTTCAATCCAGTCTTGATCATCGTATGCTTGATTTTCTCCACACATTCCCCAAATGAATGTATAGTTCATAGTAGCTGCAGCACAGTGAATAGACCATGATGGTGAAATAACGGCTTGTTCTGGTCCCATAACGATATGTCTTGTTTCATCAGGACGTCCCATAAAGTGGAATACACGCTCAGTTTCTGGGAAATCAAAATAGAAATATACTTCCATTCTTCTTTCATGAGTATGAGCAGGCATTGTATTCCATGATGAACCTGGTGCAAGTTCAGTCATTCCCATAGCTAGTTGACAACTTTGGCAAACGTCTTGGTGAATAAATTGATTAATAACTCTCTTATTCATATGCTCAACGTCTCCCATTGGCTTATGATTTGCCTTCTCATAGTTAATATATACAGTTGGATATGTTTTATGAGCTGGACATGAATTAATATAGAACTTAGCAGGATTCTTTGGATCAATTGACTCAAATACTAATTCCTTTGTACCCATTCCAATATACATTCCGTCTTTAGGTAAAATCTCATAAACTTTTCCATCAAGAGTAACTCTACCCTTACCTCCAACGTTTATAAATCCCATCTCACGACGTTCAAGGAAGTATGAAGTTGCAAGCTCCTTAGCTGAGTCTAATACAACCTTACCTTTAACTGGCATAATACCACCAGCAATCATACGGTCTTGATGAGAATATGTAAACATAATTTCGTCAGCAACGAATATTTTCTCGATTAAATAATTCTTTCTTAATTTTTCTGTGTCATAGTATTTAGAATCATCTGGATGATTCGCATATCTTACATCTAATTTCATAATTTATTTCCTCCATATAAAATCTAATTAAATTATAGCATAACAATAGATTTTAGTTAAGATAAAAAAAGAGATAAATCTCAAAAATTTATCTCTTTTAATCTTAAATAGAAGTAATTATCTTGCAACTCTTCCTGATGCATCTCCACCAGCAAGCTTTTCAACCTCTTCAACTGTAACTAGGTTATAGTCTCCATTGATTGTGTGCTTTAATGCTGATGCAGCAACTGCGAACTCTAAAGCCTCTCCTTGAGTAGCCTTAGTGATCATTCCATAGATAAGTCCTCCAGCGAATGAATCTCCTCCACCAACACGGTCAACGATTGGGTTTAGATCATAGTGCTTAGATTGATAGAACTCATCTCCATCATAAATAAGAGCCTTCCATCCATTGTAAGTTGCTGAATATGACTCACGAAGTGTAGATACAACATACTTGAATCCGAATTCCTTAGCCATTGCCTTGAAAATTCCTTCATATCCTGCTGCGTCAGTCTTACCAGCATTAACGTCAGCTTCTGGCTTGAATCCTAAGCAAAGCTCAGCATCCTCTTCGTTTCCGATACATACATCAACATACTTCATTAATGGCTTCATAATAGAAATAGCCTTCTCTGAAGTCCATAATTTCTTACGGAAGTTTAAGTCAACTGAAACAATAACATCATGCTTCTTAGCAGCCTTTAATGCAGCCTCAAGAACTACTGCTGATGCATCAGAGATAGCAGGAGTGATTCCTGACCAGTGGAACCATGCAGCATCCTCGAAAATTGCATCAAAATCGAAATCATTAACAGATGCTTCAGCGATTGCTGAATGAGCACGGTCATAAATTACTGAAGAACCACGCATAGAAGCTCCAGTCTCAGAATAGTAAATACCAATTCTATCTCCACCACGAGCAATCTTAGTAGTATCTACTCCATAACGTCTTAAAGAGTTAATAGCAGCTTGTCCGATTGGGTTGTTAGGAAGCTTAGTGATGAATTGAGCAGGTAGTCCATAGTTAGCAGCTGAAACTGCAACGTTAGCCTCTCCTCCACCAAAAATAATGTCAAATTGATTAGCTTGAACAAAACGAGTGTTAGCTGGTGTAGAAAGACGTAACATGATTTCTCCCATTGTTACAACTTTCTTTGAAGATTTAATAGTTAAATTTTTCATTTGTTTTCTCCTTGTAAATTAGTCTTCTATTTTAATCTTTAATACTGCTTTTTCAACGATTTCATCGTTAGCTTTACATTTAGCTAAGTGAACATCCTCAGGGTATACTAAAGCATAACCTTCTTCAAGTGTGAAGAATATTCCATCTTCACAAGCATATTTTGTTACATCCTTTTCAATATTGTAAGGAGTAGTAACCTTAAGTGTTGGATTAGAAATATCAGTGTAACCAAATACTTCTTTACCCTTAAGAACTACTTGAAGATCCATATAGTTCTTATGATTTTCAAAGAAACAATCCTCTAAATCTCTTGCTACATAAGTATCACGATTTAAAATAACATTGTCTCCATCAATAAAATATTTTCCCTTTGCCATAGCAAGGACATCATTATTTGCTAAAAAATCAATTGCAGTATCAATATTTTTAGCAATTCCTTTATATCTATAAAGGTCTTTTAATTTACCTACTATCATACATCTAATCTCCTATCTTTGTACTTCTGCAGTACCATTTTGATTCATGAAGTCTGTAATCTCTTCAGCTGTAAGAGTACAAGCATCACCATAAATAGTATGCTTTAGAACTGATGTCGCAAGTCCAAATCTTACTGCATATTTAGGATCATTGAAATCCTTTAATAATCCGTGAATAACTCCAGATGCGAATGCATCTCCACCACCAATACGGTCATAAATCATAAAACGGATTGGGTCTGATAAGAAGAATGAATCCTTAGTGTATACATATCCTGCTAGTGAGTTTTCTGTAGCACTAAATATAACTCTATCTGTACCAAACATATACTTAACACCATATTTAGCCATTAGTTTAGGGAATACATTAGCACGTTTTTCATGCATAGATGCATTTTCAAGTCCTTCATCTAGTGGAATACCAATAAGTGTATTAGCATCAAAGAAGCTTCCAAATGTAACATCTACATATTGGATAATTTCTCTATATGCAGGTATTGCCTCTTCTATTGTCCAAAGCTTTGCACGGTAGTTAAAGTCAAATGAAACTGTAATTCCATGCTCCTTACAATACTTTGCACATGCAATAGCTACTACCTTAACACGCTCATTAAGAGCTAGTGAAATACCTGATACATGGAACCAAGTACATCCTTTGAAAACCTCATCAAGATTAAACTCATCAAGTTGAATACGAGTAATAGCACTATGCTTACGGTTATAAATAACCTTTGAAGCACGTCCTCCAAATCCTGTTTCAAGGAAGTAAATTCCCATTGTAGTAGATCCTCTAACGATGTAGTCAGTATTAACTCCATGTTTTCTTAGGTGGGAAATGGCACCATCTCCTAATTGATTAGGTGGTAGTTTAGACATAAAATATGTCTTATGTCCCATGTGAGATAAGGCAATCGCAACGTTTGCCTCACCACCACCATAGTTAGAGATGAATGAATTTGTTTGATTAATTGTGTAGTTGTTTGGAGTAGAAAGTCTTAACATTATCTCTCCAAATGTAATAATTTTTTCAGCCATTTGCATCTCTCCATTTTAAATAATATATTTAATAATTACTTAGAATTCTTTTCAGCAACTGCGCGATTGTATTCAGCGATAAATTGCTTAGCCATATCAGTTACTGCTACATAGTCATTCTTCTTAGCTCCAGCTGTAAGTGATGATCCTGCAGAAACTGCAACAACACCTGCTGCAACCCAATCCTTAATATTGTCTAGAGAAACTCCTCCAGATGGCATTAGGTTAGCATAAGGAAGTGGTCCATGAACATCCTTAATAAATTTAGGTCCAAGAATGTCTCCAGGGAATACCTTAATAACTTCTGAACCATATTCCATAGCTGTAACAATTTCTTTGACTGTTTGAGTTCCTGGAACATATGGAATTTGGTATCTGTTAGCAAGCTTAGCTACCTCTTCATTGAATGAAGGTGCAACAATGAACTTAGCTCCAGCCTCGATAGCTCCCTTACAAGTTTCAGGGTCAAGAACAGATCCAGCACCGATAACTACAGTCTTATCGTTACCATACTTCTCAGTAAGCTTTTCAATAATGTTACGAGCTCCTGGTACAGTGTATGTTAATTCAATAGCCTTAACTCCACCTTCGATGCACGCATCAGCAATCTTAATTGCTTGTTCTGCACTGTTTCCTCTAACTACGGCAACAACTCCGATATTAGAGATTTGGTTTAAAATGTCAATTCTTTTCATTTTATAAATCCTCTTTCTGTAAATAAAATAAACTTACCCTTTAATTATAGGATTAAAGACATTTTTTGTCAATTATTATTAATAATAATAACCTCATAAAATAAGGCTTTTAGACGATTTAATCAAATTAATCTTTTTTTAGTTTGATTTTTATTAATTTTAAATTAGTTTTAAAAGTTTAGAAAGAAATTAAAAAAAATTATAAAAAAGGAGCATCTAGTTTTATGCTAAACGCTCCATTTTAAAAAAATATTAACTTTCTAAAATATCAAGATTTTATCTTCCAAATAACAATAAAAATTATAAAATAAATTAAAAACGAATATGCAAGAAGAGAAAAAAAGAGTAAAAATGATTTCAATTTTGAATAACCTTTGCTATGTAATATTTCATTATCTTTTTTTAATATAATACAACCTTCATTCGTTTCAACACTTACAAGTTCTTCCTTATTATCACAATTAAAAGTATAAAACAAATTGTATTTTAAGGTAAAATCATCTAACGAGTAACCCCAAAGTATGAAAGCTAAAGGTGCCAACAATAATACCTTTAAAAATTTATCAATATTATATAAAGCTGGGTCAATTAGGACAATTTTAATCTCACCTAATACATCATAACTATATTCTTCATTTTGTTTTAAAGTAATATATTTTGAATTATTAATTTTAAATTTAATCTTATATTCTAATTCATTTTTAATTATCATTTAAGTCCCTCTTTTAATAGTAAGAATAATATCCTCCAAAACCTTTAAGCTATATTATTTTTATAAAAAATAGCATATCTAGTAGATACTAAACTATCCATTACATATTAATATAATCTAAAAAGCATTTTTGAAATCCATTAAATTTTTTAAAATATTAGGGTTAATTTTACTTATAATAATAACAATAAAATAATAGACAAGAAATGAATATAGTATAGATAGTATCAATAAAAAAGCGGATTTAAGCTTTGATTGATAAATATAATCTATAACCTCATCATTCTTTTTTAATATACAACCTTTGTCATTTTCAACTACAATAATATATACATTATTGTCAATGCAATTAACTGAATAAACCGAACTATATTTAATAAAGGAATGTTCAGAAAACATTACTGTAGCCATATATATAAATATAGCGATTGGCATCAACAGTATAGTTTTTAATATTCTTTTAATACTTGAAAGATCAGGATTTATTAATTCAATTTTAGCCTCACCTGACACATCACAATTATATTCTTCATTATGGTTTAAAGTAATGTATTTTGAATTATTAACTTTAAATTTAATCTTGTCTTCTAATTCATTTTTAATTATCATTTGAGTCCCTCTTCTAGCAGAAAGAATAATACCCTCCAAAGCCTTTAAGCCATCTTATTTTGGCGTCACATGTAGTGTATATTCCAGCTGCACCGCATAAAATCATCACTGTAGCGTCAACAATCGAAGGCATAAATATACCTAATACATAATTCAATACTTTTGTAACTACTGTACCAATACCAGCTGTACCACATGCGATTGCAGTTTGTACTGCAAGATAAGTGGCAATTCCTGCAGTTATTAAACCTTCCGCAACGTTTGTTATTTCTCCTGTTTTTTCATCTATTAATATTACAGTTTTATTTAATTTCCTAAGGCCATAAGTTTTATAATTATTTGGATCTTTTAATGCATTATTAACATAACCTATTATTACTTTAAATATATTTCCATCTTTGCATTTACCTTTAGAAATTAACCCTTTTATTCCAGCACCTCCAAAACGAACAAGAAGAGATGCTATTCCAACAGTAACCATCATGCTTCTATCCATTTTGAAATTAACACCATACCATTTCCATTTAACATTGCTAATTC
>CAZJAM010000002.1:0-40960 GCA_964544095.1 uncultured Anaeroplasmataceae bacterium
TCTTTAACACAATTAAAATGCTCCATCATTGTGGAGCAAATTTTATTTGTGATATGTTTCATTATTATTAATTTTAAACGCTCTATAAATAGCTTCCATAAGTATTAACTTCATAAGCTTATGTGGGTAAGTCATACGTGAAAAGCTTAATTTATAATCTGCCCTTTTAATAACATCTTTTGATAATCCAAGTGAACCACCTATAATAAATGTTATAGTTCCCGACTTATAAGCAAATATTTGATCTATTTTTTTAGCAAATTCTAAAGAATCAAGCATTTCTCCATTAAGGTCTAAGGCGATTACATAAGAATTAGGGTTAATAGCTTTTAATATTTTTTCTCCCTCTACTCTTTTAACTTCATTACACAAAGCTTCAACATTCATATCTTTAATTGGCTCATCATCTAAAGTCTTTTCTTCTATTGTACAGTATTTGCCAAGCCTTTTCTTGTATTCAGCAATACCATCTTTAAAATAAGATTCTTTTATTTTTCCAACACTTATTATTTCTATTTTCATATATCGTATACCTCTGTTGGAAGTTGATTTGTGTATATAAATTTAATATTTGATACATCAAGAGAGTATTGATTGTATATACGTTTAGCTTCGCTCTCTATAATATTCCATAAATTACATTCTTCTGATATATGTGCATAAAATACTAAATGTGTTTTATCACCCATTATATGAGATAGAAGATCTAGGCCATCCTCATTAGATAAATGTCCTGAATCCCCAAGTATTCTTACTCTAGTTTCGTATGGACGAGATGATGACATTAAAAGTTCAGGATCATGGTTTACTTCCATAACATAACAATCTGCATTAGATAAGAAATCATAGAATGCAGTTGGTACATAGCCTGTATCTGTAATATATACTACCTTGCTTCCACAAGACTCAATTCTATAACAGCATGGTTCATATACATCATGGAATGTTGGAAATGATTCAATATGAATATCATTAATATCGAAAGAATCTTTTTGACTAATTATTCTTATATCATTATTGTTTATAATTTCTTCTCCATGACTTCTTTCTAATATACCTTTTTTAGTACCTTTTGTCATATAAATAGGACACTTATATTTTTTAGATATTTGAAAAAGTCCTGATATATGATCTACATGTTCATGAGTAATGAGTATACCATCAAAGAAAGGTTCTATATTATTATTTGTAAGATATAGCGTTAACCTTTTACAAGATATTCCTGCATCTATTAAAACTTTAGTTTTCTCTGATTGAATAAGGCACATGTTGCCTTTAGAACCAGACGCAATCATTGAAATTTTCATATTATTCACCACAATGATTATATCATAATAGACTTAAAAAAGGATGTATTTTTCAATACATCCTAATTTTTTTATTTCCAATTGAATTCATAATCAATTGACCAATCATACTTTGTAGTATCTACCCAATCAGTATAAAGGGCATACTTTGAAGCATCATATCCTGTAATAGCTCTCTTTAGAGTTCCTACATATAAATCCTTCTTAGATGAATCATCAGCAAATGATAAATCCTTAAGCTCATATGTTAAATACTTCCAATTTTGGAAATTTGTTGAAGTATATTGAGTAACAGCATCTGCAAATAATGTTTTAATTGCAGTATTAACAGATGTCTTTAATAATGTATGAGATCCCATAACTGTTTCTTCATAGAAATATACGAATAATTGAGAGGCAGATGCCTTATCAGTATCGCTATATCCATTAGCATAAATTACATATTCTGGATCATCGTCATCATCTTCAGTTCCATCAGCATCATCTGGAATTAATACAACTTCTAAATGCTCATATTGATTATATTCATCATCAGTTGATGCCTTAGAATCTGATGTTGATAAGAATTTTGCAGAATCAACTTCATCTGTACCATAGATATTTAATAAATGATATCCGTATGTTGTCTTACACAAAGAATCAATAGATGAGATAGTATCTGAGAATTCAAAGCATCCTTTTTCATCCATTACTGTTTCATCAAATGTTCCATCAATAACCTTATCATATAATTCTTTAGTTCTATCTGAGAAAGCTTCTACATAATTTGAAGCACTAAATTCATCTATAGTAGATAAATCTTCAGTTGTTAATACTATTGGGAATTCATTCTTTAAATCATTCCAATAAACATCATTACCTGTAGAATATGATAGAGAAGCAATCTTATAGTTATTCTCGTATGCTTCTACAATATACTTAAATGCTTCAGTTACAGTTTTAGATATAGTTAATATCTTAACCTCTGAAATAATCGCATTAGATATATTTAGAATACTCTTATCAAATTCTTCAACAAGTGTAGAATCAATTTCAGCTAAAGCTTCCTTATAAACATCTGGATCAGAATATGTTTCTGTGTAATCTTCATCAACAGAAATTAATATGTGAGAAATATCTGCACTAAAGTAATTATCATAGATTGTTGAATAAATATCACTAAATTGAGTAAATAACTTAGATGTAGTATCAAAAGTTCCATCATCAGCAGCTGGGTTTCCATAATAACTATTAAGCTTTGATAAAATCATAGAAGCCTTCTTTTCTTCTAAAACTTCAGCTTTATTTGTAACCCCATATTGTATTTCAAGATATGTTTCTAATCCAAGTTTTTTAGAAATATCCTTTTTACCCTTATTATATTTCTTAATCTCAGCTGTAAGTGAATCACTATAGTCATCATATTCATCATCATCAATTAAATCTGCAATCTTTGATAATGATAATGCCCATTTATTCTTTAAGTATTCAACAGCAGTTGAAGTACCACTTGTTTTTTCAAGTTCTTCATATAAATCTTGTGGAGCATAAGTATATTCCTCACCATTATATGAAATCTTATAAATATAATCACTATTTGAAGTTTTAGTATAACTAAAGTCTTCATAATCATTCTTGAAATAATATCCCATTAATGGGTCATAGAATTCAATTGCGTCATTATCAACTATTTCTTGAATTCTATCCTCAACTAAATCTGTTACAAGTGTTGATAAACTCTTGTTTTCAACAAGGTAGTCAAGCATTGTATCATAAACAGTAGTTCCATCTCCTGGATTTTGATCAGTTTCAGATAGGTTTTCCCATTCAACTTCTTCTTCACCAGAAATACGGTATATAAGATAATATGTACCTCCTAAGTTAAATGGTTCATCTAAATATTCTCCATCTTCCATTTCGGTAAACATTTCTTGAACTTGTGCAGAATAATTTGCAGTAAATCTATTCTTTTTCTTTGTAATTGATAAATTTGTAGCTTCAGCTTCTAAATAATTATCTGTTGTAAGCTTTTCATCAGTTACATTCTTAAGATTATATATCTTTAGATAATCAGCAATTGTAGTAGTAGAACTTACACTAGTGCTTCCTATAGCTTTTTGCATAATACGAGTAGCTTGAGCCTTAGATGCAAATTTAATTACAATACCACGATAATTTCTAAATTCTTTACCAGTTGAATAATAATAATCTCTTATATCGTCATCTTCGATATAATAGTCATTTTCTCCATCGCCCTTAACATATTTATTCTTATAATAATATTTTGAATCTGGATTCTTAATTTGCTCTTTAGCATAATTCTCCATTGCCATTTCAAATACATATGATTCATAGAATGATTCAGGGAAATTTGCTACAAATCGATCATCACCCTCACTATCCTTAGTGAATGTGATTGAGATAGCTTTAATATCAGATGCAGTATAATATGTACCATCATCCTTTTTTGTACCGTTATTAAATAATGTATCTACATATTCATCAATTTTAGCATTTTTTTCTTTATCAGTAAGCTTTTTATATGATTCAACAGTAGATGTACCATAAATAGCATTTATAACATTAGTGTTAATTTGATAATACTCGTCTGGATGTTCTGTCTCTGAATATGAAAAATACTTACTATTAGTTAAAACATCTGAGAATAGTTGTTCTTTAATATTGGTAAGAACATCACTATATCCATTGTTTCTCATTAAATCATATAAATGTTTCTTAGAAATTGATGCATCGTTAAGTGTTGCATAAGTGTCAGTGTCTTTTAATGTACCATATGGCGTAGTTGAATTAATACTACTTTCGCATGATACAAGTGCCATAGTAGAAACTCCTAGGATGGCAAGTGATAGTAGTGTCTTTTTCATAATTAATCACCTTCCCCTAAAGTTAATACTGTATTCCACCAATCGTCAAATAGGTAGGCTTCATCTTCATCAGTTAAATATTCATCATCTTGACGTCTATTAATATTCATTACATTTGTAAGCTTTTCATTATTATCTGTGTTTGCAAACGCAATTGATGAATTAAGTGTTTTTGCAAATAATAATTCACGTTGTGTTGCAGTTCCTGTATATTTCTCATATACTGGCATAATAAAGTCAGTAATATATGTTTGAATGCTTGATGGGAAGAATGTTGAAGTTTCATAATTCAAATATTCATAAATGAATAGCATAATTTGATTAATTGAAGCTTCACTTTCTGAATCATTATAAATATTATCAATTGTCTGTTTTACATCATCATATTCAATCTTAATATCTTTAAATCTTCCATTTACATCATCAACAGCCTTAAATTCAGCACTACTTCTTACAGTACTTGAAGTAACAAGAAGCATAGAATATCCTACTGATTCTCCCTTACTGTTAACCATAAGCCATCCATCACCAGTTGTATATGATTCGCTATCAAGGTATTCTCCAGGATATGTATCATATTTAGCTATTTCATTGTATAGAGTATGAAGTCTACTCTTTATATCATTAGTTGGTGTTGAATCATCAGTAGAAGATTCAGTTGTTGAAATACTTACATCAGAATAATCTGTTGTAGAAACATAAAGTCCTGCTCTCTTATACTTAGCCCATCTTGTTTCAGGCTCAGTTGGATCATATTCATCTGTTTGACCTGTATATTCATCAATACCATTAGTGAATTTTCCAGAACTACTATATTCTTCAACTAACGAAGACAATGTTGAAGCATAATCGCTATCTTTATTTTCCATACGAATAATGAATAAATTCATTAACTCTTTAGCATAATCAGCATATGTTTTAGATGTATCAGTTGGAACAGCTTTTGTCCAATCAAAATTTGTATCTGCTACTCCATCCTCATCCATATCAACATAGATTAATGTATTAGTAGCTGTTGTAGTAAATGAATCCTTATAAGCATCTGCTGCATACTTTTGGACCATTTTATAGAATGCAGTATTATTTGCATAGTCAGTTAAAATCTTTGCAGTTGCAGCTTGAACTCTATAGTAATCATCTATTATTGTGTCTACATCAGTTTCATGGAAATATAATTTTAAGAAGTTATATTTACCAAGTGATGCATCATAATCTGAGATTTGTCCTTGTGCATAATAAGCAAGTAATAGGTCAAGTGTAGTCTTATAATCCTTAATGTCTTCCTTAGTATCAGCGAATGCCTCAGTATCCTTAATAGCTTTCTTTGATAATAAGTCAATTGCAGTTGTAACTCCATTATCTTTCTCTAGTTCACTATAAACATCACTGATTGTTATATTTGTCTTCTTTTTATTATATACAACAGTCATTAAAGTATCTTTAGTTGGTGCATTTTTATGTGTTTTTGAATAAGATGATACATTGTATGAATATACAATTTCTACATCCTCATCATAAATATAAACCTTTGCATCACCTAATACATCAGAAACATCTGATTGAATTTTTGAATCAGTAAGTTCAGACCAAATTAATTCTTCAATTAATTCTTCTTTAAGTTCTTTTTTATCATCAGGGATTACAGTATCTACATTAACATCATCAACGAGTTTATATTCCTCTTCAAGAGGGTTTTCAGAAATCTTAAATACTAACCAATAATATGAAGCTACGCTCTTACCTGTAACATCGTATCTTCTTTCATCATCGCTTAAATCAGGATTTGTTTTTAATGTTCCAGAAATATAAATCTTAAAATCGGCATCTATATCATCAAGTTTATCTTGAGTATATGTAATTTTTTCAAGTTTTTCATTATCCCAAGTAGCTGTTATATCCTCAACAGTTTTTGGTGTATTTGCAAACTCAATTAATATTTTTTCTGTTACATCACGTCTATTTAAAGTTTTGTTAGTAGCACCATCAACTATTGTTGGAAGTGCATCACGATATGAATACATATAGTTATATAATTGACAATATAGTTCAAATATACCACCATCGCCAACGATTTGAGTCAAGTTATAGCAAGCATCTTGGTTTGCTGCATCTGTAACATCAAAATCATCGTAATATGTAGAATATTCAACATTTGTCTTACTATTTTGTGGAATAAAATATAATTGATTATTATATCCCTTAACACCAAATGATCTTAAAGCTTGATTAACCTCATCTTCATCTGTAAAACGGATGTAGATTGCAGTACGATCTTCTCTATATTCATAATTTTCTTTTTGATATTGAATAACATCTTCATCACTATAATAATAATCTTCTTCAGAATCTTGATCCTCATTATAATCTTCGATATAGTCAACTTGCTCATAATAAGCATAAATCTTTTCAGCAACATTTAATTCATAACGATAATAATAATTATACATATAATATGTTGTTTCATATTTAGTATTCTCGAATAAAGTCTTTTTAGTTGCTTCAAGTCCTGAATATGTTAGAGAGTCTAAATCAACAGTCTTTTGATCTTCTAAATAAACAGTATCACTAAATGTTTGAATTTTAGTGTCTATTTCTTTCTTTGTTAAATCCTTAATACTATCAAACTCAGATACACTATAAAGTTCAGTGAATGCAAGTAGTTCAAAATAGTCAAGATATCTCTTTTGCTTTTGAACGCTTAAATCAGTAGCCTCACCATTTATAGCTTTAATAGCTTCATTAGCCTCAGCAATATAGTCGGCTAAAACAGCTCTCTCAAGCTTATCTCCTAAAATATCATATGAACTCCACTTTAATTCGTTCCAAAGTTCTCCATTTGTAATCGAATAGTTACCAGATGTAGCATAAACCTCATCATATGAAATAGATTTATATGAAGTATGCTTACATGAAGTTAGGGCTAGAACTGATAAAGCTGCTATACCTAAAGTAGCTATTGATTTTAACTTTAATTTATTTGTCATAGAAAAATACTCCTTTTTCTTCAAAATCTTAAAATCACGCATAATATATAATAACATTATATATGACAAAAATCAAGTTGCTATATTACGTATTTTAAGTTTGTTAAGTTGATTTACTATTACTTGTGCTTATAGAACTTAACTCTATCCATAACACCAATTGGTTCAGTAAATTCACCTTCCTTTATCTTAGAAAGTTCCTCTCCTAAAACCCTAAATTTTGAATCAATTGTATCAATATGCCAAAGCATTGCTCCTTCTGCAGTTGCAGGTCTTTTAATGGCTCCATATTGTGGAAGTCCATGGTGAGATGCAACCATATGTAATAGCATTAGGACATCTTCTTCTTCACTTACACCTAAATCTCTTGCTGTTTGTGAAATTATATCACAACCTATTAGTAAGTGACCAAGAAGCTGACCTTTCATTGCATATTCAGTGTTTTCAACACCACTGAACTCAATCACTTTTCCAACATCGTGTAATATTACTCCACTAATTAACAAATCATAATTTATATATGGATAACATGGTGCAATTGCCTTAGCTACATCAAGCATTCCAAGCGTATGGTATGCAAGACCTCCAACATATGCATGGTGAAGCTTTGATGCAGCAGGGTATAAATAGAAATCATGTGCATATCTATCTATAATAGTTTTTACAATATTATGAAGAGTATTATTTTTAATATTTTCTATATATTCTTCAATTCTTTTTTTAAGCTCTGTATAATCAATAGGAGAACCTTCCATAAACTTACGGAAAACATCATTTTTAGTTTGTGTATCTTCTATTTCAGTTACATGTTTATATGATAACACATATGCAGAAAGCTTATCAGAATTAGAATTCTTTGCAATATTAAATTCATAAATACAGTTTAAATCTAAATCTTGTGCTCTTTCAGATTCAATTTTTAAATTAAATCTTGTTTTATCATCTAATGTTACTATCAAATTAACCATACCATCGCTATTCATTATTTGATCAACTTTAGCGTATATAGTACTTTTAATTACTTCTTCCATCATTTTATTCTCCTCTATTACAAGTTTAATAATATCATCCTTTGTATTTTGGATTTCATTATCAAGTATTTTTTGTGCAATTTTTTGTTGCATAACACCTATATTTTCAGGCTTAATTATTTTCATTAAATCATAGGATGTGGCATTTATATCCTTAATGCTTTTTATAGGAAGCATTTTATATGCTTCATCAAAGTTTTTAATATAATCCTTCTTTAATACTCTATTAATATCATTTGCGTATTTTATTGAGCCATATGATTTATCTAATAATGTCATTTTATCATTTAAATCAATTTTAAGCATATCTTTAAGCAATGATTTAAATTCCGAATCATATTCAAGTTCAAAATCAAATCCTTTATTAAGCTTTGCGCATGCTCCTATAAATTCCTTTACATCATTTATTACAATATTGTTGTTAAGCATATAAAAGAATCCTTTTTTAAGTGATTTATAACTATCAACAATCCTTGTTTTAATGAATAAATCAATAAAAGAATTATCTTTATTATATTTAATCATTTTATAAAGTTCTATTTTTTTTCTCATTCCAGAAAGATCTTTTACAAGAAAAGCATTTCTATATATTGCGTCAAGAGTTTGCCTATCAAATTCAAATCCTAGTTTTGTTTTTAAATAAATACCTCTTAATATACGTAATGCATCCTCATCAAATCTTTTATTTGGGTCCCCTATTGTTCTAATTATTTTTTTATTTATATCATCTATACCATTAAACTTATCTATAATATTACCATTATAATCTAATGCCAAAGCGTTTATTGTAAAGTCTCTTCTCTCTAAATCTTCACTAAGTGTTTTTGCCACCATAGTCACAGGATGTCTATGATCTTTATATGATACATCACGTCTAAATGTAGTTATCTCAAAAGAATATTCATCAACTATTATTGTAATAGATTGATATTTACTTCCATTATCAATATATGAAAATATTTTTTTTATATCATCAATTGAAGCATTAGTAGTAATATCTATATCATATGCGTCAAGTCCTAATAATTTATCACGAACATATCCACCAACAATATAAGCTTCAAAGCCACTATCTATTAACTTTTTTAATACTTCCTTTGCCTTATTATCGATTATCATATGCTCACCATTAAAAAAATAAAAAGAAATGCATTAGACACATTTCCCTACATAACTATTATTATGTGCCTTTAAACAAACTAAAAAATATTTATAATTTAAAGCCACTTATTTATTACATAAAAAATTATATCAAACTCTCCTAATTTATTCAATCATTTTTTATGATATAATATTTTTGGTGATTAAGGTGAAATATATAGAGAATACATATACTAATGAAATAGTTATATTAAAATCTAGATTTATAACATCTATATATAAGGTTACATCAGTTGATGATGTAAACCAAATTTTAGCATCCACAAGAAAAAAATATTATGATGCTTCTCATAATTGCTATGCATACATTATTGGAGATAAAATGGAAATTCAAAAATGTAGTGATGATGGCGAACCTCAAAAAACAGCTGGATTTCCAATGCTTGATGTATTAAAGAAGAATGAAATAACAAATGTTTTATGCATCGTTACTCGTTATTTTGGTGGTACACTTCTTGGTGCCGGCGGGCTTGTAAGAGCCTATTCTGAATCTGTATCAAGCGTACTTTCTATATCAAAAATTTTTGAAAAAAAAGAGCTTATTAAGCTCATAATAAAACTAGATTATTCTTCTTATAATACCCTTATTGCAAATAAATCATTTATAGTTCTTGATACATCATATGCACAAGATATTACATTATCTATAGCGGTTTTTAAAGATTCTCTCGATAAAACAATTGATTTAATAAACAATATATCAAAAGGTAAAGCTATAATTATAAATGATGGGATACATCAAATAATGTCTCCTATAGATTAATTCCTGCAAAAGATAACATTCTAAATACTAATTCAGTTAATAAATAAGCTGATGTTAATGATATTATTACATATGCTACTCTTATTTCTGTAACTCTTCCTTGCTTAAACGCTTCTTCTAATCTTGAAGCTCGAAGTACAAAGAATGTTATAAACATAAAGCATATAAAAGTTATTGCATAAATTATTGCTTCCATAATTATCACCAAATAAATTATAACAAAAAAATCACTACTTTTGTAGTGACTTTTTTATGCATCAAATACAGCTAAGGTAATAATTCCTGCTAAAATAATAAGCACGAATATATATTGAAGTAATGTTAACTTTTCCTTTAATACAATTCTTGATAGTATTACTGATGTAATAACAGTACCAGCTCCAAGAATTACAGCCGCAATTCCCTTACCTTCAGATAAAGCAAATAAGTATGTTGCTTGTCCGATAGTTTCAAATAAAGCTGCTAAAATCTTATCTTTCTGCAAAAATACTTTTTTATACCACTTAAGTTCTACATTATCTTCATTAACTACTACTTCTCTAGCATCACTTGAATCTTCATTTAATGTTTCTATATCCTCTTTTGAATCTTTTATAGAGAAGAATTTTACCTTCTTAATTTTAAGGAATACTAAAATACCCATCGCAACTAAAAAGAATATAAACTCATAACAGCAGTTTGCCATATGCTCAATAGTATCATCCGTTACATTACGTAAGATAGTATCTTCTGCACTATCTGTATAGAATATATCTAAGAATGTTCCTACAGCATCAAGCATTGCATAGCAGAATGGCATTGCAAATGCAATTATCGCAAGCTTTTTTCCAAGACGTTTCTTTCTATCTTGATCTCCTCTTTTATCAAAGAATCCAAGACAAATAATACCAATTGCTATAATAACAATCGCAATTACAAGCTTCCACCCTATCTCTTCATGTAAGAAGATTGCACAAAGAATAGGAACTACTGCTCCTGATGTATTCTCAATTGGATCTGATATTGTTTCCTCAATAAATCTTACGCCAAAATATGATAATGTCATTGATACAAGGTAACAAAGAGCTACTGGTAAATATAATACCATATTTATAGGTATACTCTTAAGGAATGTAATATCCTTAGTGCTTTGGATAATTAAAATAACAAGTGAATAAATCCCAAAGAATATTCCAACTAGTACTGTTGTTTTTAAATGAGAATACTTCTCACGTTCTAAGTTTCCCTTCTTATAGAAAATTTCAGCAATTCCCCAAGCAAGAGTTGAAACAATTAAAAATAGCCATTGCATAATTATAAACTCCTATATTTATATTTTATTGACTTTTTTAGTTTAACTTATTACATCTTATCTTGCAAGAACTTTTTTATTTTATGTCTATAAATTACATATTTTATTTAATTTATTAAATTATTATGTTAAAATTGTAAGGGTGATTTTTATGGTTTTAGATAATATAACAAATGAAGTACTTGAATTAAGTAAGCAAGCAGAAATTGATTTAAAAGATATTTTTTCAAATATAGATGATATATGCTTATATAATTCAAATAGAATTCTTTCAGCTTTTATAGAGAATAAAGTTGAATATGCAGATTTTGCTGAAAGAAATGGATATGGAATATATGATCCTGGTAGAGAAAAAATTGAAAAAATTTTCGCAAGTGTACTTGGATGCGAAGACGCACTTGTAAGAACTCAAATAATGTCTGGTACAAATGCATTATATTTGGCTTTTAGCGCAATGCTCAAACATGGTGATACATTTATTTCCTTATCAGGTAAGCCATATGATACATTACTTAAAATGATTGGAGTTGCAGGAAATAGCACTCAATCACTTATGGCAAATGGTGTAAAATATGAAGAAATTCCTTTAATAAATAATAATTTTGATTTAGAGACTATTAAAAAAAGATTATCTTTAAATGATGTTAAATTAGTAGAGATTCAAAGATCAAGGGGATATTCTTCTAGAAAATCTTTAACTATAGCGCAAACAAAAGAATGTATTGAAGCTATACGTAGTGTAAATAAGGATGTTATCATAATGGTTGATAATTGTTACTGTGAACTTGTTGAAGATAAGGAACCTGGTCATATTGGGGCTGACCTTGTAGTTGGATCTTTAATGAAAAACCTTGGTGGTGGAGTTGCTTCAAGTGGTGGATACATTGCTGGAAAAGCAAAATACATCGAAATGGTTGCAGATAGACTTACATCTCCTGGTGTAGGTAAGGACCTTGGTGCCAACTATAACCAAAATAATAATTTCCTTAAAGGTATATTTATGGCTCCAAATGCTGTAAAGAGCGCATTAAAAACTCAAATATTTGCATCATACATGCTAGAAAAATTGGGATTTAATGGAATTAGTCCAAAGTATAATGAATATAGAACTGATATAATACAAATAATCGAACTAAAGACACTTGATAACTTAGTTGCTTTTGCACAAAGTATTCAATCATCTTCTCCAATCGATTCATTTTATAAACCAACACCTGCACCAATGCCAGGATATCCTACTGATATTATAATGGCTGCAGGAGCATTCACTGAAGGATCAACAATTGAACTTAGTGCTGACGCTCCATGCGTTTATCCTTATACTATTTATATGCAAGGTGGTTTAACATATGAATATGGAAAGTTATCAATTATGGCAGCAATCTCAAGAGTACTTGAGGCAATGAAAAAATAAAAGGAGTGCTAAAACTCCTTTTTTTATTAATTGCTACTATATTGGCCACCATCAATTCTTATAATAGAATTGTTGATATATGATGCATCATCACTTACTAAAAAGTTAACAAGATTAGCAACCTCTTCTGCAGCACCCATTCTATGCAACAAAATCTTATCAAGTTCTGATGCCATAAATTCTTCATCATAATCTTTTATTTCATTTTCAGTACCAATAAGCCCTGGCGCAATTGCGTTTACAGTTGCGTAAGGTGCAAATTCAATCGCAAGATTATGTGTTAATGAATTTAGAGCTGCCTTTGAAGCGTCATATTCTAAGCCCATTGGATAATATGTATTAATACCATTTGTTGAAGATATATTAATTATTCTTCCCCACTTATTATCCATCATATGTTTTTTAGCCCTTTTAGCTGTAATAAAAGATCCTATCAAATTTACATCTAATGTCTTTCTAAAATCTTCTACTGTTTTTCTGTAAAATAGATTTGGTATATCAACTGCTGCGTTGTTTATTAATATATCTACGCCACCAAGTTTTTCTTCAATTTCAGAAAACATATTATCAACTGCCACTTCATCACTTACATCACATTTTACAATGAGGCTTCTTACGCCAAATTGCTTAATGTATTCATTAAGTTCTTGTGCTTCTTTTTCGCTGGTATAATAATTAATAACGCAATCATAACCTGATTGCGCTAATTTTTTAATTATTGCAGCCCCAATACCTTTAGCACTTCCAGTAACTAAAGCTACCTTAGACATTACGCTCTACCACAATATGTTCCATCAATTGTAGAGATAATAACTTTTTCTCCCTCTTTGATGAATTGAGGAACCTTAATCTTATGTCCAGTCTCTAGTGTTGCATCCTTTGTAGATGTAGGTGAAGCTCCTGGTGCAGCAGGTGTAGTTTCAGTAATAGTAAGTACAACCTTATCAGGCATTACTACGTCTAAAACCTCTGACTCATAGAATCTTAATGAAAGCTCCATTCCTTCAAGAATAAAATACTTGTTATCTCCTAGTTGAGCCTCTGATAGTTCATATGTTTCAAATGTTTCCATATCCATGAAATAGTAAGTGCCACCAGCTTCATATGAATATTGTACAGGTACTTTTCTTACCTCTGCAGTTTCAAACTTTGTATTTGTATTGAAGTTTCTTTCAACTACGTTTCCAGTTCTTAAATCCTTCATCTTTGTTTTTAGGATTGCAGCTCCCTTACCAGGTTTTACATGCATGAACTCTAATACTACGTAGATGTGTCCTTCAATTTCTAATGTTAATCCGTTCTTAAAATCTCCAGCTTCAATTGCCATAAAAATATCTCCTTTTTCCATTTATTTAAAGTTTTACTATACTATTTTATCTTTTTATCTAAAAAAAGACAAGTTATATATTAAAAAACTTATAATCTTGTATAATTGATTTTAAAATATATTCAAACAAAAACCATACTCCAAAGAGTATGGATTTTAATTTTATAAATTTCCTGCCTTAGCTTTCTTAAGGTTATCAAGTAATTCAGATTCCTGTTTAGTGAAATCTCCTTCATCTCGACGGTTAATTTCAAGACGCTCTCGACGAATAGCATTTAGGTGATCACGAGCACTTTCTTCACTTCTTCCGACATGTGCTTCTTGTGCAATAATTGTTACAACATTATTCTTAAATTCTAATACTCCATTAGACATTGCAAGGAATAATGTTTCTTCACCTAAAATCATTTTAATATATCCTGCAGGAATTACACATACTAAAGGTACATGGTCCTTTAGTATTGCAAATTCATTATCTGCTAAGTGAACTATTATATAATCTAGTTCCTCATCGTATAATTTACCTTGATGCGTTGAAACTAAAAATTTCATCCTACACCTCCGACTATTGAGCTTGTGCTGTATCTACTGCTTCTTGCTCTGCAGCATTATTTTCTTGTATTTCTGCTTGGTTTGCTGCTACTTCAGCTTCAATCTTCTTAGCCTTAGCTATAGCATCATCAATAGTACCTACAAGTCTAAATGCTTCTTCTGGAAGATCATCATATTCTCCATCAAGAATTGCCTTAAATCCTCTTACTGTTTCTGATACTGGAACAAATGATCCAGGAATTCCTGTAAATTGTCCTCCGATAAACATATTTTGGGAAAGGAATAGACGTACACGACGCGCACGTTTTACAACAAGTTTATCTTCTTCTCCAAGTTCATCCATACCAAGAATAGCAATAATATCAAGTAATTCATTATATCTTTGAATTAATTGTTGAACACGTCTAGCAACATCATAATGTTCTTGTCCAACAATATCTGGAGATAATGCACGTGATGTAGATGCTAGTGGATCAACGGCTGGATAAATTCCTTCCTCTGTTAATTTACGAGATAAGTTTGTAGTAGCATCTAGGTGAGTAAATGTTGTAGCTGGTGCTGGGTCTGTATAGTCATCAGCTGGAACATATACTGCTTGAATAGATGTAATTGATCCATCTTTTGTAGATGTAATTCTTTCTTGTAGTTTACCCATTTCTGTAGCAAGCGTAGGTTGGTATCCTACTGCTGATGGCATACGTCCTAATAGGGCTGAAACCTCAGATCCTGCTTGTGTGAAACGGAAAATATTATCAATGAATAATAATACATCTTGATGCTCTCTATCACGGAAATGCTCAGCCATTGTAAGTCCTGTAAGAGCTACTCTCATACGTGCTCCTGGTGCTTCATTCATTTGTCCGAATACCATGGCAGTCTTATTAATAACTCCTGAACCTTTCATTTCAAAGTATAAGTCATTACCCTCACGAGTACGCTCTCCTACTCCTGTAAATACTGAAATTCCTCCATGTTCTTGAGCAACGTTATGAATTAATTCTTGAATTAATACAGTTTTACCAACTCCGGCTCCACCGAATAATCCAATCTTACCTCCCTTAATATATGGGGCTAGTAAGTCAATAACTTTAATTCCTGTTTCAAGGATTTCTACATTATTAGATAACTCATCAAGTTTTGGAGCTGGTTTATGGATTGGGTCGCGCGTAACATTTGTTAGCTCCTCTCCACCATCAATAGTTTCTCCTAGTACATTAAATATTCTTCCAAGAGTTTCATTTCCTACTGGAACTGAAATAGGAGCTCCTGTAGCTAAAACATCCATACCTCTTACAAGTCCATTTGTTGAATCCATTGCAATACAACGTACTGTATGATTTCCAATATGTAGGGCTACTTCAAGAGTAAGATTAATAGCAACACCTGCGTTATCTTCTGCATTAATATTAATTTTTAATGCATCATTTATATTAGGAAGAGTGTCTTCGAATTTTACGTCAACAACTGGTCCTTGTACTTGCACAATTTTACCGTACATTTTTATTTACCTCCTATAGCATTAGATCCACCAACAATATCATTAAGCTCATTTGTAATAGCCTCTTGACGGGATCTATTGTATAATACCTGTAATTTATCAATTACATCAGTTGCGTTATCTGTAGCACTACGCATTGAGTTAACACGAGACGCATGCTCTGCAGTTTTCGCATCTAGTATAATTCCATAAATTATATCTTGGATATACATTGGTAATATTTTATTAAGAGTATTTTCAATACCTGATTCATATATATATTCAACATTATTAATTTCACCCTCTACTTCACCTATTGGAAGTAAAGTTCTAGTCTCAATTTCTTGAGATAATGAATTTATAAAATGATTATATATAATTACAAGTCTATCAATCTTATGATCTAGATAATCTTTAATAATATCATTTGCGATACTTACAATATCAACAAACATTACATCATCACGAACAAACGTAGGCTTATCCTGATGATTCTCATATTTCATCTTTTTTACATAATTAAATGCTCTCTTACCAATAGTTGTTACCATAAAGTCAGATTCTTTTAATCCTTGCTCACTTATAATATTTTCAAAATATTTAAATAATCCAGTGTTATATGCACCAGCAAGTCCTTTATCAGATGAAATTATAAGATAACATGTCTTATTAATCTTTCTTGGAACTAATAATTCATGCTTAAATTCTAAAGATGCCTTTGATACTATTGAAGCTGTCATATCTGAAATTGATTTCATAAATGACTGATAGTCTTTATATGTTTTCTCAGCTTTTCTTACCTTAGACTGTGAAACCATGTACATAGCCTTAGTGATTTGAGCTGTTTTCTTGGTAGACTCAATTCTACCCTTTACTTCACGTAAGGAATTTGCCATTTATTTCACACTCCTTACATAAACATCTTCTTAGTTTTCTTAATAAAGCTGTCTAATAATTCAGTATCTGGTAATTGTTTTTCATTATTTATATAATCTATAATCTTTTTACCATCTTCTGAAACTGATAATTCAAAATATAATTCTTTTTCAAATTTTAAGATATCCTCAACTGCAATATTATCAAGGAATCCTTTAGTTAAGCAATATAATACTACTGCCTCATTTGCCATAGGTATTGTCTCATGAAGTCCTTGCTTAAGAATTTCAATAGTACGTTCTCCACGGTCAAGACGAGCCTTTGTAGCCGGGTCAATATCAGAACCAAATTGTGAAAATGACTCCAATTCACGATATGAAGCTAAATCTAGTCTTAATGTTCCTGATACTTTCTTAATAGCTTTAGTTTGAGCAGCTCCTCCTACACGGGATACTGAAAGTCCAGCATTAATAGCAGGTCTTATTCCTTTATAGAAATAATCTGCTTGTAGATAAATTTGTCCATCTGTAATTGAAATTACATTAGTTGGAATGTATGCAGAGATATCTCCTGCTTGTGTTTCAATAATTGGAAGAGCAGTAATACTTCCTCCACCAAGCTTATCTGATAATCTTGCTGCACGCTCTAATAGACGAGAATGTAGATAGAATACATCTCCTGGATATGCTTCACGTCCTGGCGCTCTCTTTAATAATAGCGATAATTCACGATATGCAACGGCATGCTTAGTTAAATCATCATATACAATTAATACATCCTTACCTTGGAACATAAAATATTCTGCAAGTGTAACTCCAGCATATGGAGCTAGATATAATAATGGTCCTGGATTTGAAGCACTAGCATCAACGATAATTGAATAATCCATTGCATCATATTTCTTTAATGTTTCATAAATACTTGAAACAGATGATTCTTTTTGACCAATCGCAACATAAATACAAATGACATCTTTACCCTTTTGGTTAAGAATTGTATCAATCGCTATTGATGTCTTTCCTGTTTGTCTATCTCCGATAATTAACTCACGTTGTCCTCTTCCAATAGGTACTAAAGCATCTAGAACTTTAATTCCTGTTTGAAGTGGAGTTGTTACAGATTGTCTATCCATAACACCTGTAGCTTTTTTCTCAATAGGACGTGTTCCATCAGCTTTAATAGAACCTTTTCCATCGAGTGGCTGACCAAGTGGGTTAACTACTCTTCCTATAAAATTTTCTCCTACTGGAATTTCAAGAATTCTTCCAGTACACTTAACTGTGTCACCTTCACTAACAAGTGAAGAATCTCCTAGTAAAATTACTCCTACTGAATCCTCATTAAGATTTTGAACCATTCCATACACATCATTAGGGAATACTAAAAGTTCTGCTTGCATAGCCTTATCAAGACCATGTACTAAAGCAATTCCATCTCCAACCTCAACAACTGTTCCAACAGTCTCAGTTTTTATTTCATCTTTATAGGATTCAATTTGGGCTTTTATTAAACTAGATATTTCAGATAGGTTTATTTTACTCATATTCTAGTCCTCTCTTATAATAGGCTCTTAATTTGGTTTAACTTACCGCGAACAGTAAGATCAATAAGTTTTCCTTCATATTCGCACTTAATTCCACCAATTAGACTTTCATCTACTACATTAATAATATTGACCTTCTTTGATAATTTAGATGCAAGAAGGCTTTCTAACTTATTTTTTTGTTCCTTATTTAAAGCAACTTTTGATGTAACTAATACATCAATTACTTTAATAGAGCTATTAACTAATAGTGAATATTCTTCTCTTATACCCTTGATTTTATTAAATCTTTTATTATCAATAAGTACATATAAGAATCGAATAAGTACATCACTCATATCTTTTGATATATTTTTAATAATATCCTTTTTCTTTGTATCACTAATAGTTGGAGCTTCAAGAATTTGATAAACATCTGGATTTTCATCCATTGCCTTTATCAACACATCAAGCTCATCTAATATTTCTTTTGCATTATCGCTAGCAAGTTCAAATAGCGCCTTTGAATACTCGGCTTCTATCATTTAGAACTTGCCTCCTCAATAATTTTATTAACTAAATCAATATATTTATCTTGATCAACTTCATGCTCAACAATCTTTTCTGCCGCTAGCATAGCAATATCAACGATTTGTTGATGGATTAAAGCATTTTTCTCTAATATCTCTTGTTGAATATCATCTTCAACATTAGATAGTCTTCTATGTGCTTCATCCTTAGCATTTTGTATAATCTCTTCTCTACGTAGATTAGCATCCTTATCTGCTTTATCTAGCATAGCTTTTATTTCTTGTTCTGCAGCTTCAAGTTTTTCTTCATTTTTTGCTGCAAGTAAACGTGCTTTACGATTAGCTTCTTTAGCTTCTACAAGTTCCTTATCAATAGAAGCTCTACGAGCCTCTAATATATTAGTTACACGTTTCCAAATAAATACACGGATTACAATGAATAAAATTAAAGTTGCGCAAAGTTGTATAATAATATCTCTTAATACGTACCAGTCAAAGCCACTTGAACCTAATGGCCCTAAGCATTTATCGACGAATTCTGATACATTTTCAAGTACTTCACTCATACTTAAAATCATATTCTTACCTCCTAATTAATTCTTGTAAATAATTTTTCTTCTTTATTACTTAGATAATAACATGAAGGCAATAATTAATCCGTAAAGTCCTGTAGTTTCAGCAATTGCACATCCAATGATCATTGTAACAGTAATCTTTCCTGATGCTTCAGGTTGTCTTCCTACAGCTTCTACTGCCTTAGCCGCTGCCATACCTTCTCCGATACCTGATCCAAATCCTGTTAGAACGGCAATTCCTGCTCCTAGATATGCAAGTCCTGATGCGATTGATCCTTCCATTGCGAATATTGTTGTAAATAATGATAATAATGTTTGTAACATAGTTTGTTTTCTCCTTTAAGAATATATTTTTTCTTTATCATCGATTTTTTGCGATGTGTTAATAATTGTAAGTATTACGAATACGAAGCATTGAATTAATCCAAATGCTACATCAAATAATGCGTTAAATATAGGTAATACTGGTATTGAATACCACACTAATAGTCCTTTTACCATCATACCAAGTACGCATCCTGATAGAATATTTCCTAGTAAACGTAAACTCATTGAAATTGGTAATGTTAATTCACCAACTATATTTATTGGTATCATTATGAATGCCATTGGTTTAACTGGGCCAAGGAATCCACTTAAATATCCAAGTATACCTTGTGATACGATACCCGTTATTTGTACCATGAAGAATGTTATCAAGGCCAAACCGAAATTTAATACGATATATGATGATGGGTTATCCATTGATAATATACC
The DNA here is from genome assembly GCA_964544095.1 of uncultured Anaeroplasmataceae bacterium. GTDB lineage: Bacteria > Bacillota_I > Bacilli_A > Acholeplasmatales > Anaeroplasmataceae > UBA3206. The sequence continues at coordinate 20,431 of CAZJAM010000002.1, forward strand.
GCATGTATTAGCAATAAACAAATAGATTGCTAATGCTAAGAAATATGGTGCGTATGCTTTCCACCTTTTTCCTATATTTACCTTAGAAAATGAATTTATCAAATCTACTAAGAATATAAGTGGAACTAGCCATAATGGTGTTTTCTTAGTTGGATCCACCTTCTTAATAAAATGTCCTAATATAATAGATACTATTATTAATACAATGGTTATTCCAATTAATGATTTAACCTGGCCAGAAAGATCATCACGCAGATAATTCATGAATTTTGAAAATAATATCACGCGTCCACCTTCCTTTGATTATTATTAAGATTTATTATAAGGCTTACCGTAATAAACACCATCTTAACTAGAATATATCCAATTAAGGCAGGTATTACATGAAACCTTGGAGCTTTTTGTTGCATATCATATACAATATAGGCAAATATTAATCCAGCTATTAATATTCTAACCGTATATGATAATATAGATTTTCTCACCGGGGCTCCATCCGCTCTATTTACCTCACGTACAAAACCATGTCCCCACGAAACCATGAGTCCTAAGTTTAGTAGTGCTGTAATTAAACCAAGCACAAAGGATAATGTCCAAATCTTATGCATACTATCCTTTAATGCAAACCAGAATATTAAGCTAATTATAAGACCTAATATCCAACAAATTGGTACTGTAATAATAGCGATAATATTAAGTTTATTGTCCTTCATTTTTATCACCATCACTATTCTTGTTATCTGGTTTTTTATCATCAAAATAATGATTCTTATAAACTAAGAGTATAAAATATACAAGTCCTATAAGAGCGCCAAGTACCGCAAATAAACCAGGATATGCACTCTTCTTATCTATCTTATATCCAATAAAGAAGCCAAGGCCTCCTAAAACAATCATTGTGAATAACCCTTGTGAAAATATTGCATAGGCTCTAAGCATAGAATTTACGCCAGAAGCCTTAATCCTTTTCACATTTGGATCTTCAATTTCGTTTTTCTCGTCTTGATTCATTATTTTATCTTACAAGTAATTGAGATATAGGAAATCTCAATAGTATTAATATTACGAATTTTATTTCGCATCAATAATACCACCTACTTTTCTATCATATTTATTCTTCTTATATGTCTTTCTGCATTTGAAAAATCAGTTTCAAGCCAAGTTTTTACAATACGTTCAGCAAGATCAAATGACACATTTTTTTGACCCATAGCCATCATATTTGTATCATTGTGCTCACGAGTTAATCTAGCACTATTTTCATCAGTTAATAAGGCACATCTAATACCTTTTACCTTATTAGCTACAATAGACATTCCAATACCTGTTGAGCAAATAACAATACCTCTATCTGCTTTACCAGAAGCAACACATTCAGCTGCCTTCTTTCCGTATACTGGATAATCACATGAATCTAGGGTATAAGTACCAAAATCTTCTACTTCATGACCCATTTTTTTTACAAAATCAATTATATGATTTTTTAACTCTAATCCACCATGATCACAAGCAAATGCAATTTTCATATAAAACACCTCTTATAATATTTTTGTATTAATTATTCAATGATGTTAATACATTAGTTATTATATAATTTTTAATTTTGTTTTTCAACATTTATAACGCTTACATAATAATACCTAATAATTATTTTTGAAAAAACAAAAAAGGGCTAATATTTTTCAATATATACCCCTTTGTATAAATCAATTATATTTTGTTATATTTAATTTTAGGTGATTATCTTTTAATGGATCCAACCGCAACACATTCAACATCTTTATCATGAATATTATTAAATGTTACATTTTGCATAACCACTTTATTAACATAATTAAATAATAATCCTTTACCCTTCATAGGATCAACTCCTGTCATCATCGCAGGGATTCCTTCTTTAGGATTTGTTGAATAATCAAAATTAACATTAATTATATTTATTTCATCAATTGGTTGTTCAGGAAGTCCATAGAAAGCACCAGCCGCAACATTTACATTTTTACAATTGATATCCTTAAAAACAAACTTTCCTAAATATGGAGTTCTTTCATCTACAGGAAGTTTTTCCTTACTCCATACATATTCAGTCTTTCCATCAGGATCACAGAAATAAAACATATTAATAACAAGCGGTGTAAGTACATCATCCATTTCAATACACTCAAATGTAACACCATCTATTACAGCTTGTTCTCCTCTTCCACGACGCGTCTTTATTCTAAGACCTCTATCTGTTTGATTAAAGATACATTGTGAAACCTTAATATTTTTAATTCCACCACTCATCTCTGAACCAAGAACTACAGATCCATGTCCAAAATTCATAGAACAATTTCTAATGTTTAAATTCTCGCATGGCTTTTTATATGTTTTTCCCATATAAATCTTACCAGATTTTACAGCAATACAGTCATCACCTACTGAGAAATGAACTCCTAATATATCAACATTCTTACATGATTCAGGATCACATCCGTCTGTATTTGGAGAATTCTTAGGATTTTCAATTTCAAGGTCAATAAACTTTAAATTGTCAGAAAAATATGGATGTAGATTCCATGAAGGAGTATTACAAACTTTAATTCCTTGAAGTGTAATATTATTGCACTTATTTAAGAAAACTCCTCTAGGTCTCCAAGAAATTCTTTTATTTCTAACATCAATCCACCAGTCAGAATTTTGTGCATTACCATCAATAATACCTTGACCAATAATATTAACGTTTTCTACATTAATTCCTGTAATAAGGGAAGCAAAACAATCAAGTGGATTTCCTTCCCAAGATCCAAGGTTATATTCACCAAGTTCATCAGAAGTCATTATCATACCTGGAAGTATTGGATAATTATTTCTATTAGTGTCGCCTATTATATGAGCACCTTCTGCAAATTCAATAGTGATATTCGATCTTAAAAATAATGGACCCGTTAAATATTCTCCTTTTGGAAAATAAACTCTACCATTATCAGGGCAAGCATTAATTGCTGCTTGAATATAGTTAGTATTTAGAGTAACGCCATCCTTTTTAGCACCAAAACTTAATACATTTAATGTAACATACTCACTCAAAGTTTTAATTGTTTGTTTAGATGCTACATCATTAATTACAACTGATATTTCATATTCTGTATCAGGGTTCAAATCAAAAATTGAAATGATATTTTTATTCCCTTTTTTGTAAAGTTTATTATTTACATAAACCAAATATTCATCTTTAATTTTATAAATATCTGTATTTATTAATTCTAATGAAATACTTCTTGAACTTACAAATATAGTTTTAAAATCCATATTAATTCTCCTTTACATTATTATTAGAATCATCATCTTTATTTTCATCATTAGTAAAATTATCTATATTATTTGATTCACTATTTTCTTCTTCACCATAAAGTTTTACATCATCCTCATCAAGAAGAGATTGTTGAAGTTTTAAATTTTTCTTGTATTTTACACGCTTTATTCCAAGAATAATTAGATCTTTAATAGCAATTGCAATAATATCAATTGACAAATATATTACCGCAACGCCAAGCGGTTCAGCACCAGATGTTTTAATTCCCCAAATTTTATCATAATTGAAACAATTAACAACAACAACCATCATTATATAGGTTGCAAAATAGCAATAAATCAAATGCAAGAAGAAAGATTTAGAGCCATGTAGATTAATAAGGTTATATTTATAGGTATCATCTGTTGAAGTTCTCATAAGTCTAATAATGTGTTTTTCAATATATTCTTTAGCTAAGGTATAACCAAAACCTATAGTAGCTAATAATCTAATAGTTAAAGCACTTCTACCAGAACCATTATTCCATATTGCATAACCACCCATTCCAAAAAAATAAAAGGTGGCGCCAGCCACCCAATATTTTAGTAGAATTATCTTAATCCAAGATGGGATTTTTCCTAGCTTGTCTTGCTTATAAGCATTATTCGAATTTTCTACTTTTTTACTCATTTTAGAATTTGTCCCTCTTGAACTGTTTATCTCTAAATATAAAAGCAATGACAACTCCAATTAATCCAAGAACAGAAGAAATACCAACAGCTATAAATGACTTAATATTTGTACTATTAATACTTGCACCTTGATCCTTGATTGCCTTATTAACATCAATAATATAAACAACACCGCATACAGCAATGATAATAGAAATAAGTCCAGCTATAATAATAGATTTAAGATCTCTATTCTTATTAATTTCAGCAGCTTCAAAAATATTTACACATCCACATAACACTAAGACAAACATGCAAAATGAAGCCCACCTAGCAGCTAAAGGATAAATAGTATCAATTTCAAGGTTCAAAAAGAATCCTATAAATATACCAGGAGCAGCTATAAATAATGCCCCAATTTTTGCTGGATTTCGTTTTAAAGAAGCAACAATATCAGTAAATAATACAGCGAAATACATGACAAAAACATATAATCCCTTTTTAATTCCAGGTTTCATTTGAGCTTCTTTAGTTTTTACTCTATCTGCAAATTTTAAATTTTCATTAGTAGTAATTTCTTCAGTTACTTGATTGTTTTCCGAAATATCATCAACATTTTTTTCAAGATAATCTTCTTTAACAACATTATCATTTTTAATTTCGTTATCTAGCATAAAATTACCTCCTAGTCTTCATCCTCTTCATCATGTTTATAAAGTGCAGCAAGTCTTATAGCCTCTGCCTCTTCATCAACAATTCGATTTGTAGTGTCCTTATCATAGAAATGTGCATGCGACATATCAAATGATACTTCAACTTCACTTTCAAATGTACCATCTCTATCATCAATCTTTGCAATAACATTATCATTACCAAGAAGACCATAAACAAGGTTATATGCTCCTAATTGTTCAGTATAATCTGCTTGAACCTTAACTACATTACCAAATAACTTCTTAGATTCATTATCAACATATAAGTATTCAGGTCTAATAGCAAGAACAACTTCTTTATCAACATAATCAAGTTTTTTCAATAATTCAAATTTTTCATCTGAAATCTTTAACTTGATTTGATTTGCACCAGCAGGAACATTAATAAATGTGAAATATCCATCAGCTCCGACAATTCCATTAAATAGATTCATTGGAGGTGTACCAATGAATGTGGCAACAAATAAGTTTGCTGGGTTATCAAACATTTCCTTAGGTGTAGCAATTTGTTGAACATGTCCAGCAGACATAACAACAATTCTTGTAGCTAGTGTTAAAGCTTCAATTTGGTCATGTGTTACATAAATAAATGTAGTACCAAGTTTATGATGTAATAAAGATAATTCCTTACGCATTGATCCACGAAGCTTAGCATCTAGGTTAGATAATGGTTCATCTAATAGATAACATATTGGTCGACGAACAATAGAACGTCCAACAGCAACTCTTTGTCTTTGTCCTCCTGACAATTGTTTAGGAAGACGATTTAAATAAGGAACTAGTCCTAAAATTTCAGCAGCTTCCATAACTCTTACATGAATTTCATCAGTATCATAGTTACGAATCATTAAACTGAAAGCTAAATTTTGGTAAACAGTCATATTACCATATAACGCATAGTTTTGGAAAACCATCGCAATATCACGATCACGAGGTGCTTCATCATTACAACGTTTACCATTTATTATAAGATCACCTGATGAAATATCTTCAAGTCCTGCAATCATTCTTAATGTAGTTGACTTACCACATCCAGAAGGACCACATAAAACAATAAATTCACCATGCTCAATTTCAATGTTAAAATCAAAAACAGCTTGTACTCCATTAGGATAAATCTTATTGACATTATTTAAAATTACTTCTGCAGCCATATAACATCCCTCCTAATTACATTTCAACATTAATTGACTTTAAATATCTCTTTAATTTTAAAGTCTTTACTAGCCCAACATATCCAGCAAACGCGAACAAAATAGATGATAAAATTAAGAATATAATCATAAAAGTAGCTCTCCAATAACCACTAGCTGGTAAATAACCTCTAGCGGCATCACTTTTACCTGGCTGAACAACTTTAGAGAAATGATCATTTAATATAGATGTATCACCCTCATCTAAATATTTTTTATACCATCTAAACATTTGTACTGGAAACCAAAATATTCTTAATATATTTACTACAGCAAATATAAAGAAAACATATGATGCTTTTTGGCTATAATGTTTAATATTTTCAGCAGATGCAAATCCTAATAACAAAATTACAACATTAATTAAAATTTTTACCACTGTCCAATATGATGCCTTCATTGTGTTTAAACCAACAAGACCAGCAAATAAACTAACTACACAAGCTAATAATCCTAGCCAATAAGCAAGTGTATTATTTTGATATCTTAGTTTTTCGTTTCTGACATTCTCAATGTCAACTATTTCAATAGTTTTAATCTTAGCCATAATTACTCAGTAACCTCCTCTAAAGATGATTCAGTCTCAATTGTATTTGATTTACTAGCAAAATACTTTAATACAGTAAAGATAATGAAAATTACAAAAATAGCAACTGCAATAATTTGAATAACCATTGTAGCATAACAATAATTTGCATTTACACCATAATTTTGGGCAACATCACGATATGCAGATATAAATTCAAGCAATGGTTTATTATCATTAAATTTACCAATAGTATTTATATTTAAAATTATTCCAACAACCATAAGTGTAATAGAAATGATACCACCAACAATTCCAACTATTAGGTTGCTCAAATAATATTTTTTTCTATATTTATTTCCAAAAATACACATTATAGCAAATATTGCAACACAAACTACTCCAGAAATGAAAATATAAGTATTTGTTGATTCAAAAGCTTCAGTAAATTCTTTATATCCATTAATAAGTTGTGTTTCACCAGCAGATCTTGGTTCACCCCAAATTTTATATAAATCAGGAAATTTTTCTCCATCTGCCAAAAACATTTTAGTTATAGATCCATTTGTAGCTTGCTTAGTAGAGTAATAACAAAAATTAGTAGAATAAATAAGCCCACCAACAATTACTGCAGCAGCAGCAAGTAAAAATAACCATAAAACAATTTTTTGAATTTTGATGTTTAATATTAGGTTTTTCATGTTTAAGATAACCTCCAAAAAATTAATATCTTCCCTAGGGTGGTATACACCCTAGAGAGATATCAGTAATAAACGTTAATTTTTATGATATTAACAAATCATTAAATATTATTATCAGCGTAATTTCCTGTAAATCCAAGGAATGAATATTGATCATCAGATGTATATTTCATTCCCCAAGCAACAGCATTAAGTTTTAAGAATGATTCATTAGATTTAGCAAATAAGCTTCTTACTCCAGATGGTGAAGTAATAGTAGATGTTGACCAACCTGTATTAATAACTGTTAAGTATGGAGAAGCCCAGTTAGATCCATCCTTTTCACACTTCCAGAAATCTGTAAGTGATGAACTTGCTTCCTTAATTGTTTTATTATCATCTGCAGTAGTCTTTGTTGTAGTATTAACAGATTTTAGGAAATTGTTTCCAGAAGTCTTAGCTAAGTAGAATGCACCTTGTTCATTAGCTTTTGCATATTTTGTTGAAGCAACAATTTGTTTTGAACCAGTTAATTGTGCCTCTAGTTTATTAGAACGAATATTTCCAATTCCTAGACAAGATCCCCACCATTGAGTCATATAATCATGCCATGTACCAGAAGTTAATTTAAACATCTCGTCCTTGAAATTTTGTTTTAAAGTAACATATGGATTTCCATTTTCATCATGTTGAATGTAATTTCCATCAGATCCTTTTTCCCAAGCAGAAGCTTGAACAGTTTCTGAAGCTTGCGCATTATATCCGAAGCACTCTAGAACTGATCCCTCGTCACTATATAAATAATCCATAATCTTTAAACATCTATATAATTCTTGCTCAGTAACATTTTTTGCAACGATAGCCCATCCACCATCTTTTAGAGAACGGTTATCCTCAGAGAATCTAGTGTATGAGAATTTATTAGATGAATCAGCTCCAACGATCTTTTCTTTTGACTTTGTACTTAATGTACCATCAGCTGTATTAAATCCCCACTTTGCAACTGGAGATAATACTCCAACCATATTAGCACACTTATTAGTTTCAGTATTTGAAACATCCTTGTTAAATGCAGCTACGTTATTATAATCATAGCACATAAATGCATTTCCTTGTTGCATATTTATCTTACGATAGTCGTTTTTCATAGTTTTACCATCTTGATACCATTTATCTCCCTCTGGGAATAGTCCTTCAAGATTTAACTTACGTAATTGATTTAAGCAATATAGAGAATATTCTTGGGTATGGTTATCTACTAAATTACCATCAGCATTAATAGAGAATGCAGATTGCTCTCCAGCTACTCCACGAAGTCCCCAAATTTGAGCTAGTTTCCAGAAAGCTTGAACACGGTTTGCTTCTCCTGTACGTGGGAAGAACGGAGTCATTACTGTATTTGCACTTCCTGTTAAATACTCAGGGTTAGTCTTTACACAACGTAATAACGCAACTAATTCATCAGCATTATACGCTGCAGATACTGATGTAAATAATTCAGAACGATACTTATAAATTTTACCAGCTCCGATATAATCTCCATAAACATCATCAATATACTTCTTTAAGCAATCAGTAAGAGTCTTACCATTCTTCACAGAAAGTTTCTCCATTCTAGAGATAATGTCGTCACCTTTTGCAATAGTAACCTTAATTGTTTTAGCCTCTCCAGATTCAGTTGCTACCGCAATTTCTTGATCCTTAAGTTCCTCAATATAAGGAGTTGTATACTTAGTTTCAATAGTTTTAGCCGTGTCATAATCACTAGTATTAACATAATTTGCAACTACAGCATCAGACTCATAACTATTAGATTTAGGATTATCATCAAGTAAAGCACGTGCAATATCGACATTCATATTAAATCCACACTCTACTTGGTCAATTCCATCAAAGTATGGAGTATAATAAATACCTTCAGATTCTGAATATTCATTTAAAGTTAATTGTGTTTTTATTGACTCATGATTATCTAACCATTTCTTTAAATTTGGCATATAATCCTTATCAATGTATGTAGATAAATTAACAAAGTATCCTTTATCAACTGCATCAGTAAAATCTGAGTTAGCAGTAATTTGAAGTAATTGTACATTCTTATCATTATATCCAACGAAATTCTTTTGAATTAAGTCTGCCATAACAGTCTTTGTATTTGCACCAGTAGTAGCACCATCTAAGAATGTTGTGTTTGTATTTGCTCCAATATCTTGCCAAATTGGAGTGATTGTTGAATTCTTTACTAATGTACGTCCATCAACTGTTGTATAAGAATCGTCTAAATTTTTGGCATTTGAACCACGACCATATGTCATATAGCCCAAGTTATTATAGTCAACAGCGGCTACAATTGTCTTTTGTGTTCCGTCATCTGGGTTTAGATCTTTGTATTCTTTAGTCTTTTCATCTTTATCGCAAGATACTAATCCTACAACTGCAAGACTTGCGACACTTGCAATTGATAAAATTTTTTTGAAATTCATATAAATTTCACCTTTTCCTTTCTTTTTTTCTATTCTTTTACTCCACCAACATTTACTCCAGCCGCAAAATATTTTTGCATTTGTGGATATAAAATAATGATAGGTAAGATAGAGCAAATAATTAAAGCGAATGTTCCTGTTTGTGAAGCATATTTTACATTTATATTTGAATCGGAATCATTCATTACCTGAACTTGACGTCTTAAATAGACTTGAAGTGGATGGTCACGTTCAGTATTTAACAACCATTCTGCCCAGAACCATCCATTCCATCTAGACAAAGCGTAGAACATTGTTACAGTAACAATAGATGTTTTTGACATTGGCATATAAATTTTAGTTAATAACTGGAATTCAGTAGCACCATCAATTGTTGCAGCTTCTTCAATCTCAGTCGGTATTGTTTCAAAGAAGTTACGCAACAAAACTATATTGAAAGCATTAAAACCAAGTCCAAAAATATATCCGTATTTATTATCAATATTAAATCTTACAAAGTTTTTATAAGTTGGAATTAATCCAGCATTGAACCACATAGTGAATACTAGCATAAAATTAAATCCGCGTCTAAACATTAATCTTGATTTACTTAAAGCATAAGCTCCGGAAATAGCTACAATCATTGATACAATAGTTCCATAGAACGAATAGAATATTGTATTACAATACGCCATCCAGAAAACTTTGTCTTTAAATGCATCTTTATACGCCTCAAATTGAATTCCTCTAGGAAATAATTTTACTTTTCCCAATAGTACTTCATATTCTCCAGATATAGAAACTGATACTACATATATTAGAGGATAAACGCACGCTAATGCGAATAAAATTAAAATTAAATATGCGACTATTTTAAATATTAATTCTGATGTGTCTAGTCTTTTCATATCATTTACCTCTTTCCTTTAGAATAACGATGTCTTAGAAACGTGTTTTGAAATTGTATTAGCTCCAATTACTAAGACCATCGCAATTATTGATTCAAGTAATCCTGCAACTACAGCCATTGAAGTATTGTCGTTTTTATATCTATATACCCATGAAGAAATAACATCTGCTGTTTCATAAGTTTCTTCTTTATATAGTAAAATGATTTTTTCATATCCTACACTCAGAATCTTACCAATACGAAGAATTAGCATAATCGCAAGTGTCGAAGTCATACCAGGCAATGTTACATATTTAATTTGTTGCATTTTAGATGCGCCATCAACTTTTGCTGCCTCATAGTTTGTAGGAGATACCCCTAGAGCCGCTGCAAAATATACAATTGAACCATATCCAGCTGCTTCCCATACACCAGATATTTGATATATTGGTCTAAATAAACGTGGAACACTTAGTGAGTTAACAGTTCTATCGTTTACCAATCCAAGTGAATAACAGAATTTAGTGACAAATCCAGCTTCGTAAAATGTCTCTCCTGAAGTTGTTTCAGCACCTGTCCATACAATAATAATCGCTGCAGTAACAATAGTCGACATGAATTTTGGCAAATAAGTAAATACTTGTACCACTGATCTTATTGCGCCATTTTTAATTTCTGTAAAGAATAAAGCTAATATGATAGGGATAGGGAATCCAAATAATAAGCCATACATACTATTAACAAATGTATTTCTAAACGCAGTCCAGAATTGTTGTTCTACAACTGTTCCGCCTCTAAATATTTGTAGGAGGTTAGATATTCCTTGCCAGTCACTATTCATTATATTGTTTTCAGCTGAGTCATACTCCTTAAATCCTTGTAGAACTCCATAGATTGGCATATATTTAAATAGAATAATGAACACTAGCATTGGTACTAATAATAGATACAGTCTCCAATCTTTAACTAATGTTTTGGCAACATTTTTCCATTTTGCTCTTTCTAAAGCTTCTAGTTCTTTTTCATCTGCTTTTAATAAACTCATTGCAAATCTCCACCGCTTTCTTTATTATTAGAAGATTCATCATCTTCCATTGGCTTGTCTAAGATTTCATTACGATATTTTGAATAATATTGATTTTCAAGTTCTCGTTCTTTCTTCTTATTGACAAGATCTTTTTTTACATCCACAAATATTCCTTGGTGTCTTAATACCGCCATAATTGTAATTGTGAAAAACCAGCTTGGTATATTAACCAATACAAAAATCATCATGTAATCTGCTGGATTAGTTAGAGTAATCAAACTATACGCTAGCACCTGAACAATGTAAGCTATCAAAACGATTGCCAGTGCCATTGTTACAGTAAAGCTTCCATTTTTGCTTTCAGACATTTTTCTGTTTAGTTTCTTAAACGGAACTACCAGCAATGCCGTTGAAACGCTTAAAATGTTAGTTATGACCATTCTCCAATTATAAATACTTGAGCCATCCATCGATGCTATTCTTCTCACTACATATCCAGCCAATACAGATAGTAGTGAAGTAGCAATAATTACAGGCCAAGCCTTTAGATTCCATCTCCCTATCGCAATTATACTAATAAATAATGATGCAATATAGAAAGGAACCATTTGTTCTCCAAACATTTTTGGGAATAAATACATTGCTATTACTTCGAGTACCAACCCCGCAAGCACAAGCATGCATAGGTCGATAATCATATATTTCTTAATAGAAATTTTAATCACCCCAAAATCTAGTTTTTCAATAATTGAAGTTTAACTCTACTCTATATAAAGGCGACAATGTCCCCATGTGTAGCCAATTTTCATCTTATTTTATCATTTATAACTACCTCCGTCAATAGCGTTATAAAAACTTTTTCATTTTTTTGCAAGCCTTTTCATCATTGGGCTTTTACTACCACTTTAAGCAAAAAAAATCAATAGGTTTTTATATGTTTTTTAACCATTTTTCTTCCCATATGATATAATTATGTAAAAGAGGTGCATCCAAATGATAATTGAAATCAATCCAGGAGATATTATATATAATAAAGTTAATAGTGCAAAAAGCGGTGACACAGTAATTATTAATGAAGGTATATATAATGAAAAAGTTAAAATCACAGCTTCTAATATTAATATAATAGGAAAAGGAAATGTAGTAATCCAAAATAAGGATTATTATTCTAAACTCCATATAGATAATAAAGAATATAATACATTTAGAACATACACAGTAATGGTTGCAGGTGATAATATTACAATTGATAATATCACTATAAAGAATTTATCAATTCCTGCAATAAATTATGGTCAAGCCGTTGCCCTACATGTAATAGGGGATAATTTTAAAATTACGAATTCAAAGCTTTGCAGTGATCAAGACACATTATTTATGTCTCCACTTCCTACAAACCTTCAAGCAAAATATATAGGCTTCTTATATCCAGATGAGCTTAGTCCAAGATACAACCATATGCAATTTATAAATTGTTATATTGAGGGAGGTATTGATTTTATATTTGGTGGTGCTGACGCAATATTTAAAAATTGTCATTTTCACTCAATAAATGATGGATATTATTTTGCTCCATCACATAATAAAGAATTCCCATATGGATTTACTATAATAGATTCTAAATTTACAGCTTTGTATAAAAATTCTATGATTCTTGCTCGTCCTTGGAGAGATTATGGTAAGGTCACTATTATCAATTCTAATATTGAAGATGGAATTATTAAAGCCGAAGGTTTTGATAAATGGCATGATACAGAGCGTGATAAAACCGCAAGATTTGAATATTATAATATTGGAATTAATACAAGCACATTTGTTAAATGGGCTCATGAATTAAACTCTGATGAAGCAAATAAATATTTAGAGTATGCAAAAAGCCAGCTAGGTAACTAGTTGGCTTCTTTGTTCTTAAAGCATAGCTCATATAAAGTTTGCTTAATATTATATTTTTTTAATATATCATCTATTTCTTCTTTAATCTTAGGATTAACACTAGAAGATGTTTTCACTGCCTTAATCAATACATTCTTAGGAGATGCATCAAAATCAACGAATTCTCCTACATTTACTCTATATCCATAATATTCTAAAATATTAGCTCTTATAGAATCAGTTAGAATAGATGAAAACCTTTCTTTTAAAAGTCCATACTTATTAATAATATTAAATGTTGTTTTATCAAGTTGCTTATTAATCTCTTTTTGACAACAAGGAACAGATAATATATATTTACATTTTAATCTTATCGCATGATACAAGGCAAAGTCTGTTGCGGTATCACATGCATGAAGTGTCATAATTAAATCTATATGATCAAATTCATTAAATAAGGCAATATCCTTATTTATAAAATTTAAATTTTTATAACCATATTTATCTCTTATCATGTTACATGTATCAATTACATTGGCCTTTAAATCTAGTCCTATAATATTTACATCTATATGTTTAATATTTACCAAATAATAATATACTACAAAAGTAAGATATGATTTTCCGCATCCAAAGTCCACTATATTTAAATGATCTTCATATCCTATTGTTTTATCAAGTATTTCTAGATATTTATTAATTTGACGATATTTATCATAATGTGATTTTATAATTTTACCTTCGTTATTCATAACACCTAAATCAATTAAAGCTGGTATAATCATACCCTCCTTAATAATATAGTTTTTCTCTTTATTAATGTTTTTTGTTTCTATAGATGTTTGTACCATCTTTTTATTAGATAGTATTTTACCCTTAGATGTTATTTTATATGCATAATAAGTTGTAGTAGTCCATATTTCTATTTGATTAAAATTATGCATATCATCTTCTAATACGCTTTTAATTTCTTCAAAAGAATAATTTTTAACAAAGCTTTGTGTTTTAGTTAAAAGTTCATGCTTAAGCATTATTTTGTCTTTTATAATAACTTTAGTAACACTTACTTTTTTATAATCAGATGTTTTAGGATTTGATACAATTATTTTCTCAGTTTCATTAAAATTAATTTCTTCAAACATCAAAGACACCTCCATAAAAAGAAAATGCCAACTATCGTTGGCATAGAAAAAAGAAAAGATTGTAGGAATGATTCAAAATATGAATACACTGCTATTATATACTTTAAAAAGCTTTTTTCAACACATTTTTAAAAGTAAACGTTTTCTCTTCTTTTTTCGTTAGAAACTCTCCTCTATAGTTAGACATACTATCTAGAGGATATGTCTCATATTTATTATTACAAGTTTTATAATTTGAAGCTTTATAGATATACATTTTATGTTGATCCCAACATAATATCTCACTTATTCCATCATTATCTATATCTATTGCCTCTTGGCATAAATTTGGATGATTATCATTTGGAAATTCCACAACTCTATCTAAATCATAATCTAAAAGGCCTTCTAAAGAATTTCCGATAAGCAAAACATTTTCCCCATCATATGATACCGGGCTTATTATTATACCATTTGTTTCAAATTCATATTCTTTAACTTTATTTAGATTTGAATCAAACATATAACATATGTTGTTAGCTCCCCAAAATGATGTAACACACACTTCATTGTCTCCATCATTATTATAATCTGCGATAGCTATACGTTGTGCATGTCCTACCTCATTATGTTTATAAATAGTTCCATCAAGGTTTACTACATTGAATCCTTCGTTTCCTGAGGCAAGATATAATCTCTTTTTATCTCCCTTTTTAAGGGAAGCATATATTATTTCATCAGTATGGTCTGATTCAATAGGCATACTCCATAATATATTACCTTCATGGTCAACATATGAATATCCTACAAACATCTCATCATATGAATCACCATTAAAATCATAAATGTATGGAAAATGGCCTGTGTTCTTTAAATGATATCTAAACATAAGCTTCATATTATGGTCAAAAGCAAATACATTTTCGTATCTATCTTTAACAATCATATCTCCCTTATATCCTAATCCTTCAAAGTCTGCTACTCTTATCGCATCCACATTTAATCTTTTATATGGCCTATCTTTCATAAGATTATCTGTAAGAGGAGTTTTAACTCTTTTTATTTCTTCACCTGTTTCAGCAACACAAATTATAATATAGAAATCCATAGAATAAATAAGTTCATCAATTCCATCGTTATTAATATCTGCGATTTGGAATGGTAGGTCACATGATATTAATGTGTTATCATTTGAATTATTATTTTCTCCTTTTTGCCACAATAGATTTCCTTTAAAATCATATGCTGTAAGGCATGATATTTGAGCAAATGAATCTCTCATAATAAGTTTTTGGTGTTGTGCGAGTATAAAGAACATACTACCATCCGCTTTATGGCCAAACCTTATTTGTCTTCCACTACCACCATTTGATATATCTATTATATTTAATAATTTAAGAGGCGAATATTTTTCTCTTTTCTTTAATATATTATTTTCATATTGATCCTTTAAAGATAAATAAGTTATGTAATCATCATCTTTAATAGATACCAAAATATCAGTATATAGCGCTGATACTTTAGATAATACTCCACATCTTCCCCTTTGATTAAAAACAATATCTGTCTCCATTATTAATTTATCATCTATATATACACGTACTTTTTCACCAACTTCTATTTTTACATTATAGTATCTATATTCGTCTAATAAAAATGGCACTTCTTTTAATATTATTTCCTCGTTTTGGTTTTTATGTATCAACTTTATACTTTTTCCAAAGAATAACAATGAATCATAATGTCTTGATGTAATATAATTAAACGCAAATCCTCCACCAAAGTTTGTATTTAAAAGTCTAATTACACCTTGTAATGTGTATGGTCCATAAATATCATTTTTAAATATTAACATACTAAACACATCACAATAATGTCCTTTAGTATAATCTCCTCTATTTTGCCTTAAGTATCTTTTACCATCTATATTTGAAATTATCCAAGATCCACCTTGTGATCTCCATTGATGATTTTGAATGGGATCATAAAAATCTCCAGTATACCCTGGAAAAGTGATTGTGTGATATTCACCTAAAGCTGAATGATTGTGATCATATGGAAACTCTTCAAGTTTAAAATCAGTAAAATCTTCTTTATATAAAATGTACACAATATCACCATCCTAAGAAACATTATAGCACAATTTTTTTACTATCATTACTTAAATGATGAAATATATTTATGGTTAGCTCATTTTCTATACATATGATATAATACCTTTATACTGATACCTTTTATAGTTTCAGTTTATAAATAGCATTTAGTACCAGGGGATATCATGAGATTATTAAGTATAAATTTTAATAGTAAAGAAGCAAAATATATAACATTATATAATTATATTAAAAATGCCATTACAGATGGATTAATGGAACCAAATGAAAAATTACCATCAAAAAGAATTATGGCAGAACACTTACAAGTATCAATTAATACAGTAATGGATGCATATAACCTACTTATTGATGAAGGATTCATTATATCCATTCCCAAAAAAGGATATTATACAGTACCATACAATTTAAAGGTATCTAATAAAGGTAGTGTTATAGAAGATATTTCTATATCAAATGATATAATATATGATTTTTCAACAAAAAATATTGATTCTAATATTTTCCCATATTATACCTTTAATAAAATATCTAAAGATGTTATATATAATGAAGATATTCTTTTACGCTCTCCATCATTTGGTAATGTTTCATTAAGAAACACAATAAAGAAATATCTTTATGAAACAAAAGGTATTAATGTTAACCCTAATAATATTATTATAGGTTCAGGGATTGAATATCTTTTAACAAATTTAATAGATATTCTTCCCCAATCTTCCATAGCGATTGAAAACCCCGGATATGATAAAATCAAAAAACTCTTCACAAATAACCATAGGCAAATAGAATTAAGGGAATTAGATAGTGAAGGAATTAAAATTGATAATATTAAAAGTGATGTAGTATATATTACTCCATCAAACGAATTTCCAACAGGAATTAAAATGAGCATGAAAAGGAAAAGTGAGATAGCAAAATGGGCAGAGGGACAAAAATATATAATTGAAGATGATTTTGATTCTGAATTTAAATATTTATCTAATAAATCATTATCTTTATATGATTTAAATAAAGAACATACTATTATCCTTCAAACATATTCACGTTCATTATCACCATCATTTAGAATAGCTTATATGATATTACCTGATAGTCTTATTAATAAATACAAAGAAAAATTTAGTTTTTATTCATCTACTGTATCAACTCTTGATCAACTAATACTTAAAAAATTCATCGAAAGTGGTGCTTATTCTAGAAATATCAATAAAAATAAAGCGTTATATAAAGAAAAAAGAGAATTAATAATAAAGTTATTATGTGATTATGATTTCATTAATATTGATTATAATAATTCTTATCTTTCTTTGATTGTAGAAATTAAAAACATCAATAAAGAAAAATTTAAATATCTTATTAAACAAAATAAAATTGATATATCATTAATGGAAGATTATTATATGGACAAAAGATCTGATGATAGACTTATAATAGGATATTCAGGAATATCCATTGATTTAATAGAAGATGGTATTAAAAAGCTTATAGAAATAATAAAGGATTCACTTTCTTGATGTGAATCCTTCTATTTTTACTTAATCTTATTTTTAAGCATTTCTGATACTTGATCTTTTAAATCTTCTCTCTTTAAAGCAAAATCAATTGTTGCCTCAATAAATCCAAGCTTTGAACCAATGTCATATCTTCTTCCATCAATATCAAGAGAATATACGTCTTTCTCTTTCATCATATTAAGAATTGCATCAGTTAACTGAATCTCATTTCCAGCACCACGTCCTTGAACTTCAAGATAATCAAATATCTTAGAATCTAAAATATAACGTCCTCCAATTGCTGAATGTGAAGGTGCATCTTTAAGTGCTGGCTTTTCAACTACACCCTTAAGTTTTGAAAGTCCTTTTTCAACAACTACAGCAGGATCACATATACCATACTTAGAAACATTTTCATCAGATACCTCAAGTGTTCCAAGTATTGAAGCACCTGTTTTATTATAAGCATCAATTAGTTGAGCTAAGGCTGGCTTTTTATTTCCGACATATACATCGTCACCTAAAAGAACTGCGAATGGTTCATTTCCAACAAATGTTTTAGCATATAATACTGCATTCCCAAGTCCTGATTGTTCATGTTGACGAATAAAATGAATATTAATCTTTGATGGAAGGTCTTGAACTAATGCTAACTCTTTCATTTTTCCTTTAGCTTTTAATTGTGATTCAAGTTCAAAGTTTGAATCAAAATAATCAATAATTGAATTCTTATTACCTGATACAATAATTAATATATCTTCAATTCCTGACTCCATTGCCTCACGAACAATAAATTCAATAGTTGGTGTATCAATAATAGGTAGCATTTCTTTAGCTACTGCTTTTGTAACTGGTAAAAATCTTGTTCCATATCCTGCGGCAGGTATAACCGCTTTTCTAATCTTTTGCATTTTCATTTATTCCCCTTTTTTATTATTATCCATTAAATCTGGTGCATCTTGTGCTTTCTTAATGCCTTGTGGTTGTTGGAATGATCCACCACTATTCTTATTCTTTCCAATATTTTGGAAGAACTTAATAATTCTTCTCTTTCCAACAAGAACATCACCTAAAACCAATACAAATAATATATAAAGTATTGCAGATATAACTATCTTAAACCAAGTCCAACCATTTGTATAATCTTTAGGTTTTAAATATATATTAGCTCCATCAAGCTCTAAGAATGACTTTTCCCATTCACTATAAATATTATTATATGCTTCAAAGCTATTTGCATCTACGCATTCATTATAAGTTGTAAGCATTTCATTAATCTTATTAAAGAATGGTGAATTATAAGATAATGCAGTATCAAAATTAATTTCTTGATATGTGTTTCCACAATTATCAACAATTTTAATAGTTTTTATATCAAATGTAGTAAATCCACTATATTCATTTAAAAGTTTTGATGGAATATATAGCATATAAATAGGTTCATAATAATTATTCGCAACAGCGATTGAACCATATTCCTCACCATCATCATTCACTGTAGAGCCATTTTTATCTTTTACAAGGTAAGCATTCTCTTTTGAAGTAGCATTTCCATCTACATATCCATTTGCGTATACTTGAAATTTTTCACCAAGAGAGTTTATTACAATATATCCAAATTGATTTTTAACTGTTCCCTTATCATCTGATGCAGCTGGATTATTTTTATTAATCGTACTATTTTCAAGAGCGATTGCATATTCAATATCAAGATAGTTATATTTTTCAGATGTTGGGGCTACTATATTAGTATAAGCAACCTCAAATACTCTAAGTTCGCTCTTATCAGACATTTCTAGATTTTCATATACAGGGTTTGTATTTGAAAATGATGAATATTCCTTTAGTGCGTTAGTATAATCTCCACTATTTATACTATCCTCAATAAATGATTGTTCTTCTCCTGAAAATACAGAAAACATTATCATCATCATAAAAAGGATACCAAATATTATCATTAATGCATAATATGTTATTTTTTTCCACATAACTTTTATGTATTCCTTTCTTTAAAAATACAATATTTATTATACTATATATTGATAATATATCAAGAAATTATTTTTTGATGTTTTTAAAAAAATTACTTTACAAACTTAGTTTATTCAAGTATAATCGTAATTGCTTGAATATGGCGTACGTGGTGAAATGGTTAACACTCTGGTTTGTGGCACCAGCATGTGCAGGTTCGATTCCTGTCGTACGCCCCATTAAAGCTTTATCTTATAGATGAACCAGTAGGTTCTTTTTTTTCTTTTACACTTTATTATTATTTATCACTGTCAATTTAAATTTTACAACTTATAGTATTATATTAATTTAATAAAAATCTTGAAAAAAATAAATCTTTATGCTATATTATAAAGCGTCGGTAGTTAGGGGCATGGTGTCAACGGTAGCACGCGGGTCTCCAAAACCTTTAGTATGGGTTCGAATCCTATTGCCCCTGCCATTTTAAATTAAAGTTCAATTTGAACTTTTTTTATTTTATT
>CAZJAM010000002.1:41060-74266 GCA_964544095.1 uncultured Anaeroplasmataceae bacterium
GGATTTGTTGTAGCTATAATATTATTTCCAGCATTATATTTAGTAACTATAAAGTTTCTATTTATTTCTTCCATTGCATCTGAGCCATATTTTTTTAGCAATTCATCATAATTATCAATGTTAAAATAATTACCATTATTTGCTTTTGCTACTGCCTCATAACTATTTGAAGACTCTTTATAATACTTTACGATAATATTATTTAGATTTACATTTAATGTTTCATTCATAAATAAGAGCCAATAATACATCTTTTAGAAAAAACCTAAATGAGAATTTTAATCGTCTATTGTAATATTAATGCCGCTATTTTATTACACTCATCATAACTTTTAATGAATGTATCACCAAAATAGTATTTAAATGTATCAAAAATTATTTTACCTAATAATAGTTTATCTTGCTTTTGTTCAATAAACTTTTTATATATGTCCCTAATTTCTGGCTCATATTCGTCAGGTGGACATATTGCCATTAAACCAATTGGATCCCAATTATTAATACAAAATCTTATTTTTTCCTTAATCACCACATACACCTCTTAGAAAAAACATAATGCTTTTACTAGTTCCCATATTGTTGAATCAAAGTAAGCGGTAGAATATGTTCTTATAATTTTTCCAACTTTTTTACAACAATACCCTAAATTAAAATTAATTCTTTTTATTATTCATTTTAAGCTTGGAAATAGATTTATCAACACATAGAGACATTATAAGCATAACTAGAATTATTAAAATTAAAAATATAGATGCAACAAATAAATAATATTTCATATCAAATACCAAAGCATTATTAATTGCTTTATTTAAGATGATTATATCATTAAACTTATTCGATAAAATAATAGATATTATAAAACTAAATAAAATAGAAAATATTATAGATGGTATAAAAATAATTGAATTTAGAATTATCGTATATGCTTTTCTATCTTTTTTCCTTAATCCTATAGTTTGGCACATATCTAAAAAATTTAATGATGTTGTTGAAACATATAAAATATTGTGGAATAAATTTAGAATACCAATTATTATAACAAATAAAGAAATTAGCAATAATATACATTTTGATATAAACATAATTGGTGATATTTTTATATAATACCTTGTTAAATCTGCCATTTCTATATATACATTTGATGAATTTTGATTATAAAAATTCAAATATGTATTTATTGATGTTTTTAAAGAAGAAAAATCATTAAAAGTTAATATAGAAATACTATAATTTTCCATTTCTAAATTTTCATTTATTTTTGTATACTCATCCATTGGAAGCCAAAAAAGCGGTGTATCTTCACTTTGCATATATCTTGTTGGGATATCATAAATATCATCTTTAAATACTCCCAAAATAATATAATTATCAATTACATTTATAGTGCTATCCTTATCTATGTAGCATTTATAAGAAATACTTTTACCAATTATTGATTCATAATTCAAATTATAAAAATCACAAAATTTAGAACTAATATATAGCATGTTATTCCCAATTTGATTATTTCCTCCTACAACCAAATCTTTCGAATTCTTTTTAGCATATTCATATTCCCTATCTAATACTAGTTTAGAATTTGTATCATAAAAACAAATCTCATCTCTTGTTTGATTTAAGCTTTCACATTCTTCTTTATAATCATATACTATTCCATCAAGTTCAATAATTGGATAACATATTACTGATGGTGCTTGCCAAGATGGATATTCTTTATAACTATAATAATTTATATATGACTCCTTAAAAGAAATAGATTCATTAATATTAGAATCTTTTGTAATAATATCTTTAAGTTCACTCTCTAATTCAGCATTATCTGTTCTTGTTTGGCATGATAAGAGCGTTTTATCTTCATTCATTTTATTTTTATAACCAAAATCAAATGAAACAGATAAAAACACAATACAAATTAAAATTATAAAAGATAATGATAAAAACACTGTAGTTCCTATATACTTTTTCCAACTTTTTTTATAATACATTTGGGCAATTTTAAATACAACTCTATCTTGCATATTCATCTAACCCCACTAAATTAATATAATTTTTTTGATGCCTATATGTTATAAGCATCTTTAATATAATAAATACAATATTTATAAGAAGTGGAATAATAAATATTAACACATTATCATAATATTTTATTTTTATATCAAACATAAAATCATCAATAAAAAGTTCAAATATAGTATTAATGAATTTTTTTAAAAATGTCTTCATAAAGCCATACGAAATATAAAACAATATAAGAGATAATAAAAAAGATATCACATTAGTTAAAATATTTATCAAAATATTATTAACATAAAGATTCTTTTTAGAAAGCCCACTCAATCTTATAGTTGTATAAAACATTGATTCCATTTTTTCATTTATATTAAAAATATTTATTATAGAAAATATAGAAAAAACACTAAATATAATTATTAAAACAAAAGCTATCGTAATATAAATGTTAGTTACCTTATTAACCTCTTTTATAGTATCAAGTTCACTAGAAAACAAATATTCATCACTGCTAATATTATTTTTAAGTTTATTATATACGTTTAATATCTTATTAATATCCCTATTTTTTATATTTTGACAATCAAATTCAATTGATATAGTCTTAATATCAAAATCACCTAAATTAATAATATAACTCAAATCCGCAATAACGCTATCTTCGCCTTCAAAAAAGCCTAATATTTTAAAATTATATGTAGAAGCCTTGTAATAATCATTAATATTATATTGCGCTTTATAATCACTTGATAAATATACCCCTTCTTTATTAGTATTATCAAAACTTCCTTCGATCAAATTCAAATTAAAATAATCGAAATCATATAAATCAAATGCTTTGTTTTTAGAATATATTTTTAAAATATTACATTCCTTTATATCGTTTTTAATTTTTAAATATTTTGTATCACTTATATTATTAAGTCCGCCATTATATACAATTTCGGCGTTATTATCACGAAGATTCATCTCATAAGTTTTAACTGCACTCTTTTTAGTTGAAAAAGCTGATAATAATATAACAAATATTAATAAATATAGCATCGCTTGTAATAATATAATTGTTATATATCGTAATTTCTCAGTTCGTAATATTTTTTTTAAAAAAAGCCTAATTGTTTGCATAATCAATTATTTTTCCGTCTTTCAAATTTATTATACGAGTAGAATATTTATTTGCAAAATCATTATTATGAGTAACAAAAATAATAGTTTTTCCATTTTCATTTAATAATTTTAAATACTCTAATACTTTTTCACCATTATAACTATCTAAGCTTCCTGTAGGCTCATCAGCTAAAATATATTTAGGATTATTAGCTAACGCTCTTGCGATGCATACTCTTTGTTTTTCCCCGCCTGATAGATTAGATACAATCTTATCACTATAATCATCTAGATTAACCATTTGTAATAACTCATGAATTCTTTTATCATAATCTTTCTTCTTTTGCCCATTAATAATTAATGGGATAGATACATTTTCATAAATGGTAAATGATGGTTCTAAATAAAATAATTGAAAAATATAGCCTATATTTTTATTCCTAAATGCCGATGCATCTTTATCATTTAAATCGAACAAATTAACTTCATCTATTAATATTTCACCACTTGTTGGCGTATCTAGTCCACCAATTAGATTAAGCAATGTTGTTTTCCCGGATCCTGATGTTCCAAGTATTGATATAAACTCTTTATCTTTGATTTCAAGATTAATGTTATCTAGTGCTTTTGTTATGTTATCCCCATTATAAAAATCTTTAACTAAATTCTTAATTGTTATCATGTTATTCTCCAAAAATTAATTAGATATTTCAAGTTTTGATGCAGTATACGCCATATGAGTTGTATCATTCCAAGTCAAAGCCCATATATTTTGTGTTTTTTGAACTTCTTTTGATGCGCCTACAAATACTTTTATATTTCTATTTTTCCAATCATCATCAAAACTACCAGAAGCACCATATCTTACAACAAAATAATTATCATTTATATTAGCTAGATTTAGTTCTAAATAAAATGTCACCCTTTGATATGTAGTTACCTTATCGCCACCACCAAGTGAATACTTAGCACCGGTAAGCCATGTATTTTTAGTTAAATCATCATAGATAAAAATATGTTGATATCCCTTATCAACTTCTTTCAATTCCATCTCTATTTCAACACAAAGAGTTCTATATCCATTAGAATATAAATCATCTAAATCATAGTTTCCATTATATAAATCATTAAATCTTATAATATCATAGCTTTGTTTAAATCTTCCACTATCAGTTATTTTATATTCAGCGCTTCTTACTTCTTTAGCGCTAAAATAATCAAATGTTAAATCAACATTTACACCATAATCTCCTATCTCTTTTTGAGCATATACATTTGTTTTTAAGATAAATACCAAAAATAACGTTAATAAAAATATAATAAAACCTTTTTTCATAAAAGCACCTCAATTCTAAGCACAAAATATGTTCTTAACTCAATTTTACCATATAAATTTATCTTTATATATAATTTGACTTCTTTTTATTTTTAAATACGGTTAAGAGTATAACGAATATGTCCGCATCCCCTTTTATACAAATTCATATTGACTTTAACAGTAAATAAAGGTAATTCATAAAAATGGAATATTTGTTAGATAATTAAAAATAAATTCCGTTCTTTTTTAAACTCAACTTTTAATTATAATTATCGATTTTCTGCTTTTAAAATTGCATCCCTAACTTTTGAATAACAATATATTCCATTTTCTTTCATAGGTACATGAACACCTATATTTTGAATTATTTCAGGGCACAATTGTTTATTAATATAATTCGAATTATAAAGTACAACAATATTCAAATTACTACTTATAGCTAATGCGCACTCATATTCAATATAGCTTTTAAAACTAACAGGATATCCGGATGTACATTTTTTTATCCAATTTATATTCTCATATTTTTTACAATACCTGCAACTACCTTTAGTTACTAAATTCGTATTATTACCAACAATAATAATGAATGTTTTGCACATATTCATCCTTTCATTCAATGAGCGCTTAATTGTACAATAAAGACTAGAATCTCGCGCTTGAATAAACTTATGAACGTCAACAAAATCAAGTTTAGAATAAAATACATTATTATTCCATTTATGAAGTTGATCCACAGCATCAAAATCGCCATCCCAATCAGCCGCAATATAAGTTTTTGTCCTATAAGCCATTATAATCCTCCAATTCATCAATATTTTTTGTATATATAACTATTTTTATCTCACCAAAGAAGCCGTTTTCATTAGTAAGAAATACATTCTTTATTAAAGAAATAGAATCTTTTAAAGAAAGATGTGCCCTTGATCTTCCAGTGCCTAGCAATGGAATATACATAGGTATTCCTTGACCTGAAACGTTATATTCAGTAGCAAGAAAATCTAAAGATTTCTTTATAACATCAACATTTGATTCAGCTTTATTTCTTTCTTTTAAAGAAGATATCGGAAGCAAATAAAAAAATGTTTTACCAATTTCGCATTTTCCAATTTTTACATTATCAATAGATTTGAAATACTTTATTTTTAAATCTTCTATGCCTAATTTATTTATTCTTGAAATCCACTTTCCATGAATAGAATCTTTACTAATAAAATCTTCTCCATCTTGATTTTTTAATATCATAGTAAATTTATCGTCTACTGGAATAACGACAATTTTATTTGAAATGGTAAGCTTCTTATTAAATCCTAAAGCAATTATATCCCCACAAATCAAATCAATTGAACCGTTATTATTTTTATATAGACATTGATTTAAAGTTTTCTTATTTGACGAAATTATCGCAATTGTAAGTATAGATGAAAGAATCAATAAAGCATCATCCGAGTTTAAAATCAATTTCTTAGTTTGCATGGAAATATCGGATAATTTTACATTTCCTTTCATCTCATCTACAAGTTTGTCCATTGCAGACTCATCTATCATTTGATTGATAAATTTATCAGAAATTTTTTTCTTGTTTTCCATACTTTCATTATTATACTTTTCTCTAACATCATACGGAACATCATATTCACCATTCATTATTCTTGATGATGTTGTACTTTCAACAAAATAATTATTATCATTATAAATAAAATTAAACAAATTACTTAAAATATTTTGATAACTCTTTCTACAATTTTTTGAATATTTTCTTATTGTTTTTATATATAAAGATAGTGTTATAGTTTTCATAATATCCCCTCTAGTTTATTATACCACAAGTTTACCGCAACTTCTTCGCAACACTGTATCTATTAAAGAACAACAAAGGATTAGTTATTTTTAATTAACGATAACATAAAATAAAGTTGTACAAGGAGTTGATATTATGAACAAAATAATCCAAAAAAGAAAAAACATCAAAGATATATGGAATGCTTTTATGGTTGATGGCGCTGACTTTAGCACATCTAATTATGATATTCCATTATGTCCTACAACCTGCACACAAGATGAAATTCCAACTAAAATTATCACTTATAGTGAAGCCATCACAATTTATAATAAGCAACATAAGCAAAATAAAGATTTTAAAATTGATATGTATGTTTGCTTTTATGAAGATGATCAAAACTTTGACGGAAAAAGAAAAGGCATTTGGGTGTATCCTAAAAATGCTTATAATATTCTTAACCATTTCTCTGGAATTATAACTCTTGATTTTTCGACATATCAAGATTTTCCAATTGCATTAAAGATTTACAATACATATAGAATGAGAGCTTTTGGATATTGGTATAGTGCTAAGTGCGGAAAGAAAGTTATTAACAATATACGTTGGGGCACAAATGAAACTTATAATTTTTGCTTTGATGGAATACCCAAAAATTCAATAGTAGCAATTGGTACTGTTGGTGGTTCACCTTTTAAATTACTAGATAGAAAAAGATTTGAAGATGGATTAAACGAAATGGTTAAAAGAATTAATCCTTGTGCTATAATAATTTATGGATCTGCTAATTATCCTTGCTTTAAAAGATTAAGTATAAGCGGAATCAAAATTATTGAATTTCCAAGTAGGACTAACTCTTATTACCAAAGCAGGGGGAAGTCATTATGAGTAAAGGATATAGTGGACTATTTAAAAATACAAAAGGATACCCTGTAGCTGGAAGCTTAGATTTAATGGATTTCAATGATCAATTTATTAAAAATATTAAGCACAGCAAAGATTTAAACACATATGGAAGATTAGATATAATCGGTCATGGAACAGCAACTTCAATTGAAATTAATTTAAACGGGAAAGCATATGTAATCAATCATCGTATTCTTGCTAAAATAATTAAAAAAGATTCTACTATAAAATCTTTAAGGTTATTGTCATGCGATACAGGCGCACTCAAAAATGGATTTGCTCAAAATCTTGCTAACAAGCTAAATATAGTTGTAGAAGCTCCTAATAAAATCTTATGGGCTTATCCTAATGGAAGCTATATTGTTGCATCAAAAAATTCTAATCAACCTACCAAACCAAATCTAAATGATTTAGGGAAATTTATTAAATTTTATCCAGGAGGTAACAAATATGCAGCAAAATAAATGTGAAAAATGTGAAACTGAAATGATTCCATATAAAAATGGTAGAACAATTGGAATGATATGTCCTAACTGTGGATGGGGATGGGCCACTACTGAATTTGAACCTATAGAATTGGATCAAACAATTTATACCATACATATTAATACTATCACTAATCCATCTAAAGACGTGTTAAAATTTGTTTCAAAGATATTAAATGCAAATTTTTTAGTAACATACAAACTTTTAAAAGATGGACAAGCATCCTTTAGTGGAAAAGCTATAGAGATTAAAAATATAATAAAAAAATTGCAGAATTTGGAAATAAAATATTCAATTACACCTGATTTTAAATATAAAATATAATTTCAAATATAACAAGCAAAAATTATTGCCAATAAGAAATTAAAAGAAAAATATTAAAACAATAAAAGGAAACGTATGGAAAATAAATTAACTTATGAAAATGCATATCAACAATTTAAAACAATTTTTATTGAGGACATAGATTTCTTCAAAAGAAAAGAAAGCGAAACTAATATTGATGAGACAGATGGTGCTCACATTCAATTCGGAATGGTAGTTGTTCCTTACTTGTATCATTTAACTAATATTCAAGACGACAAGAAGATAAAAAAATGTTTCAACTTCTTTGATAAAATGTCTAAATCGGGGATGCGGACATATTTTTAGACTTTTTAATATTATATTCTAAACTCTATTTAAATCAAATAGTCTTAATTTAATTCTTTTATTTTTCAAACAATATAGAACATTTCATACTGTATATTCTAAAATTTCAAAAACTTTAGTATGGGTTCGAATCCTATTGCCCCTGCCATATTTAATTAAAGTTCAATTTGAACTTTTTTTATTTTATTTGATTTTACTAAATATGCAGTTCCTATCAACTACACATATATTTTATAATAAGTTAAATAAAGGAAATGCACAAAATAGGATATATTTTGTGCATTTTAAAAATCGCAAAGACTTTTTAATCTTTGCGATAATTAAATCATATTAAAAAAGGTGAACCACTCAA
The DNA here is from genome assembly GCA_964544095.1 of uncultured Anaeroplasmataceae bacterium. Taxonomy (GTDB): domain Bacteria; phylum Bacillota_I; class Bacilli_A; order Acholeplasmatales; family Anaeroplasmataceae; genus UBA3206. Next base: position 49,671 of record CAZJAM010000002.1, read on the forward strand.
AGTCCAACTTTAAGGATTCACGCCTTTTATCAATATTGTTTTGACTAAAAATTCAAATATTGTTCGGGATCCATTAAAAAATCTTGCAAAGATATTATTAAAATCCCATTTGTATTATACCCACTCATAATCGGTTGATTTACTATAATTATTTTTCTAAAAGCATCTTTTATTGAAAGCAAAGAGGCTTGTTCTTGCAACATTTTTTCACTAGAAGAAACATTATATACAGACTGTATATAATACCTATGATTTCCGTGATTAACAACAAAATCTACCTCAAGAGATTTTCTAATAGATACACCATTTTCTTTTTCAACATTTTCTACAACGCCAACATCAACAGAATATCCACGTAAACGTAATTCGTTGTAAATTACGTTTTCCATGATATGAGCATATTCTTGTTGACGAAAAGATAGTCTTGCATTTCTAAGCCCCAAATCTACAAAATAGTACTTTGCAGGTGTATTAATATATTTTTTACCTTTTATGTCATATCTTATTGCCTTTTCAACCAAAAAAGCATCTTGTAAATAATTTAAATAACTAGAAATTGTATTTACAGACAAATTAACATTTTTGGTACTTTTAAAAGTTTTAGATAGTTTTAACGGATTAGTAAGTGAACCAATGGAAGAAGCTAATATATCGGTTAATTCGTTAATTTCGACATTACCACGTAAATTATTTCTGTTAATAATATCTGTTAGGTATGTCGTATTAAATAAACTTGTTAAATAATTCGTTTTATCTGCTATTGCTTCCATCGAAAGACATAGCGGCATACCACCGTAATTACAATACATAAGCCATGCTTTATCAAACTCTCCACCATAAACAGAATAAAACTCAGAAAAATTTAACGGATAAACTCTAATTTCGTCCCCACGTCCACGAAATTCTGTTATTATGTCACTTGAAAGAAATTTTGAGTTGCTTCCTGTAACATAAATATCTGCATTAGGGATATGCAAAAAACCGTTTATAACGCTTTCAAACTCAGAAACCAATTGTATCTCATCAAGTAAAATATAGTAATCGCCTGAGTCAAAAATTTGACCTTTAACATAATTATACAATTCCTCGGGTTTTTGCAATTTTTTATTTCCAAAATCATCTAATGCTACTGATATAATATGATCAATTTTAACACCAATACTAATTAAATGCTCACGAAATAATCTGAACAACAAATACGATTTGCCACAGCGCCTTATTCCAGTAACAATTTTAACCATGCCATTTTTTTTATGTTGTATTAGTTTATTTAAGTAAAAATCCCTTTTAATTTTCATAAAAACCTCCTAATTTCATGCATATTATATCGAAATTAATAGGATAAATCAACATTCTATTGAAAATTTTTGTAGAAAGTTACATTTTTTTTAAGTGGAAGTGGATAAAATAAAAACTGCTTCAATTAGCGACTAATAATATTGTTTTTGTTCAACACTTCTATTTGTATTATTTAATTTCTATTTTATTCTTACTATATAGACAAGGATTTGCTTTCCCTTTACCACTATAGTAATCTGGTATACGTTTATTTTTAAACCTATTTAAGATTCCTGTCGGTACTTGTTTTCCAATGAATTCATATCTTCCATTTTCTTTTGGTCCAATCCATTTTTCAACTTCAAAAACATCATATACAACCCCATTTGTTACAGAAAAGACATATGGATATTCTTTTATAGACTTAGGAGTTATTTTCCAATCATATCTCGTAGCCTCATAACGTGAATTCTTATAATTAATCCCTTGACTCTGCAAATAATCAATTCTATCTTGACGTACTTTAATAATCATATATTTAAAATCATTAGGTTCATCATATACCTTTAGAGCTAAATTATTCTCAAGTTCTTCACAATTACTAACACCTCTATCATCACAATGTCCAGATTGAATATTTGAAAGTCCTGGAAATGCATCAATTAATGCAGCTTCTACTTCAAAAGCTGTTTTTTCATCCATTCCCCATCTATGTATTATATGTATTACTTGTAAGTTAGATGATACAATTTCCCTAATAGTTGACATTTTTGTGGAAACATCATCTTCATTTTCTTCTAAATAATTCTTTCCATCTTTAAAATTTTTCAATGCACCTGCAACATGTGCAAATAATCTATTTCCCTTTCCTTTGCCAACATAGAACGTGTGCCCATTGCGAGGATCAACCAATCTATAGATATAATATTTAAGTTTTTCTATTACTTCATTACTAAAATGTTCCATAAAAATTCCTTTCTATAACTTATCAATTGTTAAAATGTCAATTAAAAATAAACACCTACCATTACTTATAGGTGTTTATTCCAAATTAATTGTTAAAATCTATGGTTACCAATTTTATATACTTTGTTTCCAGAACATTCAACTCTCTCACCATTTATTTTATAAAGTTTATTGCCATTCCACGATGGTCTTCCACCAAAGTATTCAACTAAAATTTCTTCGTCTGACATAAAAGAATATCTATTAGATATTGAATCTTTATCCTCCTTTGTTAATTAAATTTTACCCACACACACATTTTGTCAAGCACTTTTTGAAAGCGTTCGTATGAACGCAAATACTTAGCGCATTACAATATATTTTAATCAACAATTTTTATTAAACTTGTCACACAAACTTCACTATTAGTTCCATAAGCATAGTCACAATCAAAACATCCATTTCTATCAACATTGTAGATAGTATTCCTCATATTCATTGTCTACTTTTAGTTTACCACTACACTTTATATCCAAATTTCAAAAATAACTCTTTAGCAATATCAACATCTACTATTAGAAGTAATTCATTTATTTCATTCCCTATTTGGAACTGACATTTAGCAATTAATATTTAATCATATTATTTCGTAAAATTCAACGTTTCCAGATTTTGATAAATATTTTCAATTTCAAAAATATTAAATAAAACAGTCAAAAGATTTTATCCTTATGCTATAATAATTTATAGAATTGTTAATTAGATCAAAGGCATTATTAACCTTATTAAATTAAATATTCAACATCCGTTAAAACATAAAGAATTTATTAAAAGTATAAGGAGAATAACATTGAAAACATATGAAGATTATTTAGAGGAATATATTGAATTAGTAATCAAATTAGCAGATTATGATAAAGCTTCTAATATAGTTAATGATGAAAGCTATAACTATAAAGTATCTTTAAAAATTGGTAAAAAAATCAATTCACTAGCAAAAAGATTAATTAATATGGATATTGAAAAATTCATAAAATTATTAGATCATGATAATATTTTAGTAAGAGAAAATAGTGCAGAATACTTATATCCTCTATACCCAAATAAATGTCTCAATATAATGATTGAATATTCAAATGGCATTGAAAAAGAATTAGATAAAATAAAAATCAATTCAAAAATTCAAGGACTAAAAAAGAAAAATCCTTTCTTTGAAAAGTTATATAAAGAATTATATAATGTTAATGATTTAGCTTCTTTAAATAAAGAATAATTGAAATTTTAAAATGATTTTTAATAAATCGCAACTGAAGGATGTGTTAATATGATCAATTATGATGAAATTTTAAATCAACTCAAAATAGATATTATTCGTAATGATGACTTAACAAATATATGTAATTTAACAAAAGAGAATGCTAAAATCAGTAGAAAGCTCGGAAAAAGCATTGAAAAAAAGATTATAAAATTAGTAAATAGTAAGGAAGGCATCGAAAAATATAAGTTATGGCTACAAGCAGATGATATTCAATTAAAATGGAGTGCCGCATTAAATTTATTTCCGTTATTTCCAAATGAATGTTTAGAGGTATTAACTGATTGTAAAAATAACTGTTCTGATACTTTAAAGAAAAGTTCAATGAATGATGTCATTACTAATTATCAAAAAGGGCTAAATTCAAATAATATATTTATACAAAGATTAAAAAAGATATATAAAACAGATGATTTAAACTTTTACGATAAATAAGAAATATATGCATTAAATGAGATTGCTGCTGCTTATACATTTTTTAAAAATCAAATATTCCATTACCCCTGATTTTCCATATTAAATATAATTTAAAAAGGATGTAGACCATACTCTATAAGTCTACATCCTATTTTATGTAATATAATTCTTTTTATAAATCAATCCAACAAGCTGCACGAACGCCACAGCAAGAAGAATCAACATATTTACCCAATATATCACCATCTACATAAATTGAATTAGCAGAATCACTATGGTAATAAAATGGAGATCTTAGCCAATATTCGGGACAACTACTAGTTATGCCACCATTCAATCCTTGGGATACTGCATAATCACTTACTTGAACATACCTATCAGTTTTAGATTTATAATATGTAGTTTCTTCCTTATATGATAATAAGAATATTTTATCATTTGTATTACTGCATGAATAAATAATATCACTATTTGATGTAGATGAAGGACTATTATCTACCTCTGTTATTTCTATTATTTGTTTTTCTAAAGTGCTAAATGCTGTATCATAGAATGTAGTATTTAACCATGAACGTATATATGAATACATATAGTTATTTGCGTATACATTATCTGTTGTACTATTTCCTTGGTAGTCTATTGCGCCACTTCTATCATCCTCAGTATGGTAATAATCTTGTGAATCTAAGATTAAATCACTTACTATTAAAGCCTTATTATTTTCTGTCTTTAATATATTCCATTTAATTGGTTCATATTTAAACCAATATACTGCGTTTGTAAAATACAAATTTTTTGATTGATAATTATAACTACTTTCATTTCTTGTATACCATGGTCTATAATCAGTAAAATATACTCCTCTATAGTCATAATCTCCATCAGAATCTTCATCTATATCAATATAATACATATAACTTGATACAGATCCTGATATATAATATCCATAATCTGTCCATAAGTAAGTATTTGTTGATGTAGGAAGTGTTCCAGCTTTTGTGTTTAGACTAGATATAATACTATCATCACTGACTTTTGTTTGTGGGTAAAAGCCAAAATATATACTATTTTTGTCTGAATCAGTATAAGAATATAATATTGGTTTTAACACAACATCACTTGCTATACTCCAAGATGATACATTACCATCTTTATCAGTAACTAAAATATTATTATAACCCCATCCTGCTGTTCCACTTACAACATCAAATTTATAAGTTTCACCACACTTTACATTGTATGAAGTCTCTCCACTATAAGTATAACCTGTGGCATCAAGAGTCACTGTATAAGTATTTACTTCCGTATTAGCGGTAGATGTTTTCTTTTTACCGCAACTTACAAGTGGTAATAAAAGTATTAATATAAAAATCGAAATAATAGTTAAACATTTCTTTCTCATATATTCATAGTATAATCAAATTGTACTTTAGATTATATTTTATCCTTATTAATTTATTGTTATGAGTACAACATAACTTTATATAACATATTAGTTTTTACACTTCTTTATATCTTCTATTTTATCACTTTGAAGAATAAATTCATTATCAAATAATTTCTTATATGTTTTGTAAGGAACTATTATTGAAATTGCTTGTTTTTTTACTTCTAACATAGCTTCTTTTGATGTGAAGGCAAATTCTCCATCAACATTATAATCGATTTCCCTATCACATTCTATTTTTACCTTATCGCAAGTAAAAGTTCTAACTGCTTTTTTTCTAAGTCTTTCTCCAAGAAGCACAAAATTCATTAGTCTAAACATGGATAAATGTTTTGTTTTTTCAATAACAGTAATATCCATTTTACCATCATTTAATAAAGGCTTATTTCTTCTATAAATTTTAAAGCCTCCAAATTGTTGCCAGTTAAATCCAAATACTACATAACAATTTGAATATGTTTTGCCATCAGGGAAAGTAAGTCTTAATCTCATACCTGACTTTTTAGGGATTTCACGTAAAAGTCTAAAACCATACGCAAGTTTTCCCCATCTCTTTTTTGATTTATATTCGATATCATAAGAAATTGCGGTAAATTTACCTGCAGCTATTATATAAGCTGAATAGTTATCATTAATTTTAACTATATCTAATTTTACCGGAACTCCTTTAGTTGCGATATCTAATCCTTTTTTAACATCCTTCTTTAGTTTTAATATTTTACCTACATCATTTACAGTACCTGCTGGAATATATGCAAGTTTAGTTTTTACGTCTCCTTGCATCATACCAGTTACTGTTTCATTTAATGTACCATCTCCACCAGAAGTTAAAATAAGATCATAATTATTTCCATTATTTTTTATATATTCAGTTATACTCTTTGGAGCGGGTGATGGAAAGAATTCAACCTCATATCCTGCTTCCTCAAGTTTAGACTTTACTATTTCTTGATTCTTTGTAATTTTTTGTGTTCCACTTTTAGGATTATAAGTTACAAGTGCTTTCATAAAGCGCCTCCTCAAAAAAAAATATTACCTTATAATTATATTGTATATTTTATTTTTATACAAGAGACAACCACTTAACTAGAGTATTATATTTAAAATAACAAAAAGGCCTTAGATTAAATCTAAAGCCATATTTTTAAGATGGTGACCCGTACGGGGTTCGAACCCATAAATGCATGCGTGAAAGGCATGTGTGTTAAACCATTTCACCAACGGGCCAAAAAGTGGCGTCGCAAGAGGGATTCGAACCCTCGCACCAGTTACCCAGTCTACTTCCTTAGCAGGGAAGCCTCTTGAGCCTCTTGAGTATTGCGACATTTACTCTTTTCAAGCCCTTTAATTATATCAATTATATTGTAATTAGTCAATACAAAAATAAGGAAGCTTTTACGCTTCCTTAATCATGCTTAATCCTAGCTTATGTTTATTATAATCAATATCTATTACATATACATGCACAATGTCTCCAACAGATAGCACATCTGATGGGTGTTTAATATATGATGAAGATATTTTAGATATATGAACTAAGCCATCATATTTAACTCCACAATCTACAAATGCACCAAAATCTACAACATTACGTACTGTACCATTAAGTTCATCACCTATTTTTAAATCTTCAAAATGTTTTATATCATCTCTTAAAACAGGTTGACTATATTCATCTCTTGGATCTCTTGTAGGAGATATAAAAGCGTCTAGAATATCATCTAGGGTATATTTATCTACACCAATTTTAGAGATTATATCTTCTCTATTAGCTTTAGATACTATTTCTTTAGCACTCTCATCTCCAATTGTTGTTAAACCTAAATATGCCATTATTTTTTCTGCATATTCATATGATTCTGGGTGAATACGTGTATTATCTAAAATATTTTTAGAATCTGGTACTCTCATAAATCCAACACATTGTTCATAAGCTTTAGGTCCTAGTTTTGATACTTTTAATAACTCTTTACGAGATTTAATACCATTGTTTTCTTTTCTATATTCTACTATATTACTAGCAATAGTTTTATTAATTCCTGATACATGTGATAAAAGTGGGGCAGATGCTGTATTTACATCTACTCCTACAGAGTTTACTGCATCCTCTACTACTCTATCAAGACTCTTTTCTAAATCAGCCTCTAATACATCATGCTGATATTGACCAACACCAATTGATTTAGGATCTACTTTAATAAGTTCTGCTAAAGGGTCTTGAAGACGTCTTGCGATAGATACTGCGCTACGCTCTTCTACATGATAATCTGGGAATTCATCTTGTGCAATCTTAGATGCACTATATACAGAAGCCCCTGCCTCAGATACTATTACATATTTTACATTAAGGTTGTATTCCTTAATAGTATCTGATATAAATTCTTCAGTTTCACGTGAAGCTGTACCATTTCCAATAGCTATAAGGTTTATCTTATATTTATTAACTAAAGATGAAACTATCATTTGTGATCTTTTTACATCATTTTCTTTAACAACACTGCCCTTTGATCTTTCGTTAGGGAATATAACATTCTTATCTAAAACATTACCGAATTCATCTATTACAGCCATTTTACACCCAGTTCTAAACGCAGGGTCTACACCTAATACTCTTTTACCTTTAATTGGAGCTTGAAATAATAGATTCTTAAGATTTATTGAAAACACCTCTATTGCCGAATCAGATGCCCTTTTTGTAAGATCTGCTCTTATTTCACGCTCAATGGATGGCATTATAAGTCTTTTATATGAATCTATAATTGCATTTTTAACATCATTTGTAAATATTGAATTTTCATTCTTTATAATATGCTTATTTAAAAATCCAATATATCTTGAATCATCAAATGATAATGATACACTAAGTATTCCTTCATTCTCTCCACGATTTATCGCAAGTATTCTATGATTTTTTATTTTTGAAATAGGTTCATTATAATCATAATAATTCTTGTATGTTTCATTAATATCTTCTGCGTTTTTCTTTATTTTTGAGTTTATAGTCGCAAATATTCCAGTTTTTTCACGAATATATTTTCTATATGCCGCATTATCAGATACCCATTCAGCAATTATATATAAAGCATTTTGTATTATATCCTCTGGATCAGTTAAATCATCACTTTTATATTTTAAAGCTATTTCTTCTCTACTACCATTTATAGGAAATGACATAATAATTTTTGCCAAAGATTCAAGACCTAACGCAATTGCTTTAGAAGCTTTTGTTTGTTTCTTTTCTTTAAAAGGACGATATAAATCTTCTACCTCAATTAGTTTTGTGGCTTCATCTATTTTTTTAATTAAATCATCAGTTAAAAGACCTTTTTCATCAATTAATCTTTTAACATCATCCTTTCTTTTATTAAGTGTGTTTCTATATTCATACATATCAGATATTTCTCTTATCTGATTTTCGTCCATACCTTTTGTCATTTCCTTACGGTAACGCGCAATAAATGGTACAGTCGCACCACCCTCTAAAAGTTCTAAAACGGCTTTACATGATTCATATTGAAAGCCTAAAGATGCTGATACCTCTTCTATTAATTTTTCTTCCATATTCCTACTCCTTTTATGAAAAATGCCACTATTTAAAGTGGCATTTCAATTATTTTTCTAATCTTGCGTTTAACTCTGTTTGTACTTGTGAAACAAAATTAATTGCTTCTTTTATTACAGTTAAATCATATTTATAATCTTCTTGTATTTCAGTCGCACCATTTGGATATTTTGAATATACTCCGCCATAATAATATGCAAGAGAATTTGTTGTTGATATTCCTGATGTTTCATTTGCTGATGTTGAAGTGTTTCCATCATCATCAGTTGATGAAGTTCCAAGAGCTCCACTACCCTTGCTATCACCAGTATATACTAAATAGAATGCAAAGCTTTCATATTCAGCATCAGGAAGAGATGAAGCGTCAATCTTATTATATTCTAAAATCTTATTGTAAAGATTAATTACAGCTTTCTCAGTTTCAGCATCAGTCTTATTATCTTCAGGATCTAATGTCTTATCCCAATAGAAAATAAATACATTTTCACTTGATCCTTCTTTTAATTTCTTCTTAGCTTGGTCATATGTAATTGATGTATCATCACTTATGCTAGCAAAGTAATCATATTCATCATCTTTATTAACAAAATATACTATTAAAGAAATAGTAACGGCAATAGCGATTACGGCAACTATTCCTAATGATAATAAAATCCAAAATTTTTTTCCGAGTTTACGAGAACCCTTTTGTTTTTTAACTTTTTTTACAACTCTAGGCATTAAATTCACTCCTTAAATATGTGTAATACATACTAGATTATTATATATTATTCAAGCCTATATTTCAAGACTTAGCTTTTCTCTCCATTAAATTGATAGCTATTTCCTTTATTCTATTTAGTCTATGGTTTAACCCTGATTTAGTAATTACCTCATCATGTTCTGTTTTAAGTATTTCAATAAGTTCATTTAATGAGGCTTCTGGATTTTGTTTTCTTACTTTCATTATTAAAAGTAATCTTCCATCTAATTTTTCAAGTGGATAATTATATTCTAAATATCTTATATATTTTAATTGTTCACTAGCACTCTTTAAAGCTTTACTATCATTTGCTACTTCTATGTTTAATTTACGTTGAACATTTGAATGAAGTTCACGCTCTATTTGTGCTTCTTCAAGTTTAAATGCTGATGTTACAGAACCTATTATACGAAGGAAATCCTTAATTGATTCAAGTGCCTTCATATATATAACATAATTATCTCTACGCTTTGTAATTTTAGCATTTAAATCATAATGATTCATTAATGCTTGTATAAATATTGCGTCGTCCCCAGATGTAGTATAAACTTCTAAGTGATAATTAGATGAATCAGGTGAATTTACGCTTCCCTTTACTAAAAACACACCTCTTAAATAAGCACTGATGTTTTCATCTTGTGATAATATTTCATCTTGATTAGGGGAAGTAGTAAGTAAGCCAAATTCATCAAGTAAGGCATCAGACATTGAATTAATATTTATATAATATATATTATTTTGATTTAATCTGTTAACCTTCTTAGATACTATTTCAACCTCTGCCTTAACATAATTCTTAAGTAGTTGTAAGAATCTACGTGCTACATTAGCGTTTGTAGTTTGAAATGATATCTTAAGTCCAGAGGATTCAATTATTATTTCAGATGAAAGTCTTAACATTCCCTCAAGTTCATACATTTGATGTATTAAGTTTTTTAATGGTAATTGAGATAATTCATCCTTTACATCACTTGAAAACGACATATTAATCCTCTTATTCTACTAATATTTCTAATAAATCTAATAATTTATAGATTTCAAAATCAGGCTCTTCATTATCAATCTCTTCTGCCTTTTTAGAATACATACATCCGCATGATTTTACACCTGCAGCCTTTGCAGCCTTAATATCATTTGGATGGTCTCCAACATATAATACATTTTTATCTTGATATCCATCGCCATATAGAATCTCTAAGGCTTTTATTATTCCATCACCTGATGGCTTTGGTTCTGCTTCACCCTCACCTACTATTACATCAATATATTCATCAATTTTACATAGTTTTAAGCCTAAATCTAGTGCTTGTCTTCTTTTAGATGAAACAATACCTACTTTATATCCTTTTTTATGAAGTAATTTAATTAGTTCATGACATCCGTCCATAGGAGTTGCGAATTCATCATGCATACTTTCATTATACGCTCTATAATAAGCTATCATTTCTTCTATTTTTGCCTCATCATCTGTGTATCTACTAAAAGATTCATGAAGTGTTGGACCAAAAAATGATTCTAACTCTTCATCTGTAAGCGTGTGTTCTGGAAAATATTTTTCAAATGTATATTCAAACGAATTAAACACTAATCTTTTTGTATCAACAAGTGTACCATCTAAATCGAATAATATACAATCATATTTATCTGCCTCAACTTGTTTAATTATATCAATATAATAATTCTTTGGTCCTCTAAACCTTTTTATAATTAAGAATGTAAGACCTGTTATTATAAATAATATTGATATTAAAATTGATACATAAATAGGTCCAATCATAAGAGGATCTGAAGCATCACCATGTGTACGAAGTGTTTCTGTGAATGTTCTTACACAACCATACCAAACCAAATAAAATCCCATTAAGTCACCACTTAATAGTTTTTTATCCTTACGACGAACAATAAATATAATAATTAGTCCTACTAAATTTAATAAGGATTCATATAAGAATACAGGATGACGATATCCTCCATCAATATACATTTGTTCTGTAATAAACTCGGGAAGTAATATCTTAAATAATTTAGTATTTTCTATAATACCACCATATAACTCTTGATTAAAGAAATTTCCCCATCTTCCTAAAATTTGACCTATCAAAAAGCCAGGGGCTACTATATCAAATACTTTATAAAGTGATACATTTTTATGTTTACACCACCATATAATATAGGCAAGTGAGGCAATTACACCACCTTGTATCGCAAGACCAGAAAGTCCTCCTGATGTAATTCCTAACACATCTGCTAAAGAAGCAAAATCGTCTAGATTAAATAACACATACCATAATCTTGCGCCAACAATCGCAAGAGGTACACATACTATAACTCCCCAATATATGAAATCAGAATATATTCCAAGCTTCTTTCCTTCTCTAAGCCCATGCCACACCGCAAGTATTATTCCTGTAAGAATAAATATTGCGTACCATCTTATACCTAAGAAAGCAACTGGATCAAGCGTATTAATCCTCATCTGGTTCCCCTCTCTTTGCTAGGTTATTTATACTTTGAGTAAACTCTAAAGCTGAATTGTATCCAAATATTTTAAGTTTTTCATTCATTGCGGCACTTTCTACGAGTAATGAAACGTTTCTTCCTGGTAAAACTGGAATTACTACATGCACAATATCAGAATTAAAATAACGTACTGTATCATTTGATAATCCAAGTCTATCATAGTATTTATCTGCTTCCCACTTTTCAAGTTCTACTACTAACTGAACTCTTTTTGATTTACGGAATGCTCCTGCACCAAACATTTTTACAACATCTACAATACCAATACCTCTAATTTCAAGATATCTTTCAAGTACTTCTGGCGCATTACCAATAATATATCCTTGTTCACGCTCATATATATCTACACGATCATCTGATATTAGTTGATGTCCTCTTTTTATAAGTTCAAGTGCAGTCTCAGATTTACCGATTCCAGACTTTCCTATAATAAGTGTTCCCATTCCATTAATATCCATTAATACGCCATGAACTGTTTGACGTGGCGCAAGTCTTGCTTGTAAGTATGAATAAACTTTAGAGTTTAATGGAGTAGTTCTAAGTTCTGACTTTAAAAGGCAAATATTAAATTCATTTGCAAAATCCTTAAAATAATCAGGAAGCATAACATTTTTTGATATTATTATACAAGGTGGTTGTTTTTGGAATAAATATTTTACACGAGCTTTCGCTATTTCAGGTTGTAGTTGGCTCAAAAATGTTGATTCTTTAGAACCAATTAATAAAACTCTTTTGGATTCATAGAAATCAAAAAATCCTGCGAATTCCATTGATGGTCTAGTAACATTTTCATCCTCAATATAAGCATCTAAGCCTTTCTCACCTGCAAGAATTTGAAGATTTAAATCTTCCACCATTTTCTTTAATTTATATTTACTCATAATTATTACCACCTTTATTACATAGATACCATTATTATAGCATAATATTAAAAGAAAATAAAAGAGGCGTAGGCCTCTTAAAATAGTTTTCTAAATCTAAATTTTAACCTATAATAAGCAACTGCAAATTGGAATATATAGCTTATGATTAAAAATACAATTATATCAACTGTGGAATCAAACACAAGATAATCACAATTATAATTACATATAATCATTAACACTAATATTACAATAAGCCTTCCTACCATAAAGAATATTGGTCTTAAACCAAGACTCATACCTGGTATAAATAACATCATTATTTTAGAAATCAAAGTCACAAAAAGCATAGAGATTGTAATACACAAAAGATATATTAAAGCTTTTTGCCATGAAGCAAATACTGTATGTGATGATAGGAATCCAAATGCCGCAATATTTACTGCATATAGCACTAAGGCAAATGCCAAATAGATTAATATGCTTTTTAAAACAAATAAGCCTTTACTTCTCTTTTTCTTGCCCATTAACTTTTTTTCAAATTCCTTAAGTTTTTCATCAGATACTGTACCATTAATTAATTCTTCTGTGATCTTATCTATTTCTTCTTGAGATATTTTTTCATCTTTCTTATTTTCATCTTTTTTATCTGGCATCCTATCACTTCCTTAAGTATTATTAAATAAAGAGGAGAGCTTGTCTCCTCTTTTTAAAAACTATTCAGCATCATTTGATTCAGTTTCTGCATGCTTTGCATAGTAAGCTGCTTCTAAATCTTTAACATAGTCTTTTTCTTTGTATCTTGAATTCTTTTCAAGTCCAAATGTTTGAGCTAGCATTTCAATTAATTCTAGAGCTTGTTTTACTGAACGATTAGATCTTAACTTAATAGTCATTGGAATATACATATATCTTTGCTTAGCTGATAGATCTTGATAGCTATATTTAGATCCTTCAAAATCTTCAGGATTTAAGGCAAGGTGAAGTCTTAATGTCTTACCACTAATAGTCATCTTAGCTATTAAATCTCTATGGAATCTATATGAATCTCCTTTAGATGATAATCTTTCAGATACTTTCTTATATGATTGAAGAGCATTACGAATAGTATTGTATCTTTGTTTCTTTTCATCATCAAGAACAGTAACCATCTTTTCATCTAGTGGTTTAGACTTAATCTTTGGAATTTTATGACCAGTAGATGAAGTATCATCTTCCATTTCACCATCAAACTCTTCATTATCGTCTGAATCTTCATCGTCAACTTCTTCATCATCAAACTCTTCTTCAGATTCATCATCAAATTCTTCTGGTTCATCTTCCTCTTCTTCTTCGTCTAATTCTTCTTCCTCATTATCAAAGGCTATAGATTCTTCATATGCATCTGATTGTTCATCTTCATCTGCATATTCTTCCTCTTCATATTCTTCATCGTCACTAATTTCTTCACCATTAGTTAATGCTTCTTGTTCAGCAATATCCTCTGGCTCAGCTTCATCGTCCTCAGACTCGTCTTCCTCCTCATCAGATTCTTCCTCATCCTCGTCATCTTCGTATCCGATTACTTCGTCTTCTTCAGCTTCTTCATCCTCGTCCTCATCTTCATCTTCATCAGATTCAGCACGAGCAGCAAGAATACGTTGACGTATTAATTCACGACGTCTTCTTAATGCTTCACGAGCACCATCATCGTTATCATCGTCGTCATCTTCATCTTCGTCTTCTTCTTCGTCATCAGACTCTTCTTCATCTTCATCGTCGTCATCTTCATCTTCGTCTTCTTCATCATCGATATCGTCAACGTCAACTTCTTCTGAAGACTCAGTTTCAGCATCTTCTTCAACTTCTTCAACATCGTCTTCTTCAGTTTCTTCTGAAACTTCAGGCTCTGTTTCCTCTACTTCTTCAGTTTCTTCATCTTCATCATTATTGATATCTTCAACTAAAGCTTTAACCTCAGCTGTTTGATCAGAATCAACCTCAGGAGATTCAGATGCAGTAGTTAAATCATTATCAAAGAATGAAATTAATACTTCAGCAAATGAGAATACCGCAACAAGTTCAACTACTAAAATTCCAAATAACATTACCATTACAAGAATATTATTTGTAAGTGATCCATCAGCAACTGATCTCTTTATATAACTTGCAACATATTGTTGTTTCATTAAATATACAAATAGTATAGATAATCCAGCACCAACATATAATGCAGGTAAAACGTTTCTCTTTCTACGAATTAGAATTAGGATAGAGAAAATAACAATAATTGCGCCACTTAAACCAATAACTACATTTCTTGGTCTTGGTTTTGCCCAATTCTCGTCGAAATTAAACATGTAATCTTTTATATCTCTTACAATTTTTCCGAAACTTTCGAATCCATCTTTTGCAATAAGCGCATATACTATTACAGCTATGCATCCAAGTATAGCTATAACATATGGTAATAATCCAAGTGGTTTATAAGAGAATGGAGTTTTCTCCTTCTTCTTACCAGGGATTAATGCGGCAATAAATAATAGTCCTACTGCACCTAATACCATGTATACAGCAACCTTAGTTAAATTAGATAAATCAGCAATTCCTTTAATCTTATCCTTAAATATTACAAGCATGAATGCTATTATAAAATCAATAACTAAGAATATTATGTTGAATGTATTTTTGTTTTTTCTTCTTCTTATCGCATAAATAAAAGCTAATACTAAGTTAATAGCACCATAGGCAACGATAATAAGTCTATTATCTTTATCCTTTACAAATGCTACCATATCATTAGCATAATATCCAAGACTAGTTGCTAGATCAGATCTATCCATTAAGAATACAACTGAAGCTCCCACTAGTACAATTGCGGCTAAAATAGTTAATATTTTTGAAATAACTCTCATATATGTTTACCTCTCATTTGTACTACATACAATAAGATTACCACGTATTTATCTTTTTTTCAATATATTATGTTCTATTTTTGTAAAAAAATGATTGAAAACGTATAGCGTAATCTTACTTTTTAAGGTATGGCTTCAAATACTTTGCAGTATATGATTGTTCGTTAGTTATAAGTTTTTCTGGAGTTCCTTGGAAAAGTATAGTTCCACCATTATTTCCACCCTCGGGTCCTAAATCCACAATATAGTCAGCTAATTTTATTACATCTAGGTTATGTTCAATAATAATTACTGATGCTCCGGCATCAACAATTTCATTAATTACAGCCATAAGTCTCTTAATATCATCAGTATGAAGTCCTGTAGTAGGCTCATCCATAATATATAGTGTATCTGGAGTAATTCTTGAAGATAATTCTGATGCAAGTTTTACACGTTGAGCCTCACCACCAGATAATTCTGTTGATGATTGCCCTAGTTTCATATAACCTAGTCCTACTTTCATTAAAGCCTTAAGTTTACGTTCAATTTTTGGTTGAAGTTTAAAGAATTCATATGCAGCCTCAATACGCATATCAAGAACTTCTGCTATATTCTTACCCTTAAACTTAACATTTAGTGTATCTATTTGATAACGTGTACCACCACATACTTCACAAGCTACATATACATCAGGCAAGAAATTCATAGAAATTCTTTTAACTCCATCTCCCTGACAGGCTTCACATCTTCCACCCTTAACATTAAAGCTAAATGTTCCTTTTTCAAATCCACGTGCTTTTGCTTCACTTGTTTGTGCGAATAATTCTCTTATATCGTCAAATACACCAGTATATGTTGCGGGATTTGATCTTGGAGTTCTTCCAATTGGAGTTTGAGATATTTGAATAACTCTTTTAATATTCTCCATTCCCTCAATTTTTTTTACCTTACCTGGCTCAATTCTCTTTGACTTATAAAGTTTTACATATAAATTCTTATATAATACTTCATTTACAAGAGATGATTTTCCACTTCCTGATACACCTGTCACAATAGTTAGTGTACCTAAAGGAAAATCAACATTAACACCTTTAAGGTTATGAGCTTCAGCTCCTCTAACTTTAAGGAATTTACCATTACCAGGTCTTCTTTTTTCTGGTACTTCAATTTTAAGTTCTCCACGAAGATATTTAGCAGTAATAGAATCTTTAACCTTCATTACATCATCTAGTGTACCTTCTGCCATAACTGTACCACCATGAATTCCTGCACGAGGTCCAATATCTACAAGCCAATCTGCTTGTCTCATTGTATCTTCATCATGTTCTACAACAATTAATGTATTACCTAAATCTCTCATAGATTTTAGTGTATCTATTAATCTTTGATTATCTCTTTGATGAAGTCCAATAGATGGTTCATCTAAAACATATAATACTCCTGTAAGCTTTGATCCTACTTGAGTAGCAAGTCTAATACGTTGTGCTTCTCCTCCAGACAGTGTATCAGCACTACGCCCAAGTGTTAAATACTCAAGTCCTACATTCTTTAAAAATTCTAGTCTGTCTGTAATTTCTTCTATTGCCATTTTAGCAATTTGAGCTTTTTCAGGTGATAATTTTATATTTTTAAACCAATCATATAAATCCTCAATTGACATTTGGCATAAATCATTGATGTTTTTACCATCAATTAATATATTTAAAACAGTTGGATTAAGCCTTGCGCCTCCACAAGTTTTACAAATACGCTCAATCATGAATGTTTCAATCCATTCACGAATCCAATCTGAATTAGTTTCTCTATAACGACGCTCAAATGTATTTAATATTCCTTCAAAATATTCAATTTTTGAATGATCACGACCAGATGTTGATGTTATATTAAATTTAATAGGTTTATCACTACCATATAATAAAACTTTCTTTTGCTTATCAGTTAAATATGATATAGGTTTATCCATATCAATCTTATATTCATCACACACAATTTTTAACTCTGCGTTATTTAAATTCTCCTTCTCTTGATTTTTATAAGGAAGAATTCCACCTTTATTAATAGATTTATCCTCATCAAATAATAAATCTGGCGATATGCTCATATTAGCTCCAAGTCCATTACAATCAGGACATGCACCTAAAGGTGAGTTAAAAGAAAATAAGCGTGGTTCTAGTTTTGGTACTGAATATCCACAGATCTTACAAGAATAATGTTCTGAATATACTACATCTTCATTATCCGTTAAAATTCTTGCATACCCTTGGGATATCTTTAAAGTAACTCTTAAGGCATCCGCAAGTCTTTCTCTAATATCCTCTTTCATTTTTAATCTTTCAATAACTATATAAATATCGTGCATCTTAGTACGTTCAAGATTAATGTCTTCATCAACCATACGCATTTCCCCATCAATTTCTGCACGAATATATCCCATCTTAAGATATTTTTCAAGTAATGCCTTATGTTCACCTTTTTGATGTAGGGCAACTGGAGCCATAATGATTACTCTTTGACCCTCAGGATATTTCATAATATGTTCAATCATTTGGTCAACTGATGTTGCCTCAATTGCCACATGGTGTGTTGGGCAATATGGAGTCCCAATACGTGAGAACAACACTCTTAGATAATCATATATTTCAGTTACAGTACCAACTGTAGATCTAGGATTCTTAGATGTACCCTTTTGGTCAATTGATATTGCAGGAGAAAGTCCTTCAATTGAATCTACATCTGGCTTTTCCAAAGCTCCTATAAAAGCACGTGCTTGAGTAGACAAGGAATCAATAAATCTTCTTTGTCCTTCTTGGAAAATTGTATCAAAAGCTAAAGAGGATTTACCACTTCCTGATAAACCTGTCATTACAATAAGCTTATTTTTAGGAAGCTTGATATCAATATTTTTTAAATTGTTTTCTCTTGCGCCATGTACTATAATATAATCCATATTATTTATGCTCCTTTTACATGCTTATTATTATACCATAAGAAGATATTTTATGTTATAATTTGCTTAGGGTGATAATATGATTTTAGAAGCTAAAAATATATCAAAAACAAATTATTTTAATAATTTATCTTTACAAATTAGTGAAGGCACTATAACAAATATAGTATCTAAGTCATTTAAACCTCTAGATATTTTGTCAAAGGCATTTATTGGCTTAATAGCGGTTAAAGGTGATATTAAACTTTTTAATCACGACTCAAAAAAAGCTTTAACAAAAGCCAAAGAATTCATTGGTTATGCATCTACATTAAAATATAAAAATAATATGACAGCCAAACAATATCTTATTCTTACAGCTAAATTCTATAAGCTTAACTTAAACGAAAGAATTAACCATCTACTAGATAGATTTAAAATTAATCCAGATACAAAAATAGAAAGTCTTACAGAATTTGAGAAACTTGATTTATCAATAATTAAAGCTATCATTCATAATCCTAAGCTCGTTATATTAAATAATATATGCGAACATCTTGATTCAAGGTCTATTGAAACATTAAAGGGCATAATGGTTGAAATGAAAAAAGATAATGCCGCGTTTATCATAACATCTACACATTATATGTTTGATATATGCGATAATGTATATTTTTTAAATGAATCATTAAAAGAATTTAATAGTCTAAAAACCACATATAAAATAGAAATATCTGCATCATCTTTTGTTTCTCTTGACCTAAAAGGTATAAGTTTATTAAATGTACATAAAAATGATGATATAGTAAGTTTTATTATATTAGATAGGCTTACAGAAGTTTTAAAATATATTGCATCTTTAAAACCAAATTATATTAACATTACACATCCATATGTGGGGGAGGTATTTGATGAAAGCCTACCTACTATTTAATGAGATTAAATCATCAATTATATTATTCATAACATTTGAAATATTAATATTTTCTTTACTTGTTGTAGGATTTATAATATTTCCAATAAATATTAATATTAGTAATGAATACATTAAAAATATATTATTTATTACTTCTGATTTAAATAACCCAAATGAATATTACGCATTTATTATGGAATATATAATAATATTATCCGCAATATTCGCGACTATTCTTGCCACCAAAACAATAGTACATGATAAAATATCAGGGTATGATGAATATCTATTCTCATTACCTACTACAAGAAGCAAAATATTTTTTAATAAAGTAATTGCGATTGCCTTTGAAACAATACTATTTAATTTAATATTTTATATTTTATCATTTGTATTAAATATAGTTTTTGATTTTAATATAAATAAAATATTACTATTCAAAATGAATTTATCTCTTACATTATCTACACTAACATTCGCATCAATAGGAATTCTTGTAGGTTCATTTATTAAGCCTAAATTTATATATATAAAATCTTTATCATTTACTATATTGCTTCTACTTATCGCTATTCCTGAAAGATTATTTAATATTACAATATTGCGCTATATCAATCCATTTAGTTATTTTAAACTATATGAATTAATATCTAGCGGATATAAGTTATCCTTTATTATCGCTTCAGGATGTATAATGATATTTTCATTATCTATTTCTAAAACAATATATGATGAATATGATGTTTTAAAGGGAAACTATTAAGCTTCCCTTTTATATTAATATGCCTTTAAAGTGATCAAGTTCATGCTGTATAATTTCAGCAGTAAATCCTTTATAGGTTTTTATTTTTTTCTTAAAATCCATATCTTGATATGAAACTTTTATCTTTTGATACCTTTCACATACTTTTTCACCTACATGACAAAGGCATCCTTCTTTTGTTAAATATTTACCTTTTTCCTCTATAATTTCTGGATTAATCATAACCTTATATTTTCCATCATCATCTAGATATACAAGTATTGTTTTTAAATATCCTATCATATTTGCAGCCATACCAACACATCTATCTTTATGGTATTCTATGGTTTCAAGTAATTCTTGTGCAATATATAAATCATCTCTTGTGGCATTAGATGATATTTGACCTAAAATAAAATTATCATGGATTATCTCTTTAACCATATTATCTTCCTATCATTTCATGGAATTTTTTATCATCTATTACCTCAACACCTAAATCTAAAGCTTTTGAAAGCTTAGATCCGGCCGCTTCTCCAGCAACAAGTATATCAGTCTTCTTTGATACTGAACCTGTAACCATACCTCCAAGAGATTCAATAATAGATTTTGCTTCATCACGTGACATGTCAGATAATGTTCCTGTTATTACTACAATCTTATGAGCAAACACACCATCTAAAACATTCTTTTGTTTATAAATCATATTTACTCCAAGTGAGGCAAGGCTATTTACTAAAGTTTTTTTATCATCACGCTTAAAATAATCTACTATAGATCTCGCGATAATGTCCCCTACATCAGGAATAGTTATTAAATCTTCATATTTAGCATTCATTATTTCTTCCATTGATGGATATTTATTACATATAGATGTTGCAGCTTTAGCTCCAACATTTTTTATTCCTAAACCAAATAATATTTTATCTAGGTTTTGAGATTTCGCTATCTCAATTGAAGATATAATATTATCAACACTTTTCTTACCCATTTTATCAAGAGTTATTAATTCATCATAATGTGTTTTTAGTTTAAATAAGTCATCAATATCTTTTATAAAACCTTTATCATAGAATTTTTCTATTAAAGATGGACCTAAAGATTCAATGTTTAAAGCTGGCTTTGATGCGAAATGAATTATTGAATTTATCTTTCGAGATTTACAATCTTCATTAGGGCAGAAATAATCTGCTTGTCCTTCTAATCTTACAAGTTTGGTTTTACAATCAGGACAATTTTTAATCATTTCAAATGGTTTAAGAGATGGATCTCTTTTATCAAAATCCACTTCAAATACCTCTGGTATAATTTCACCTGATTTTCTAACTTTAACATAATCTCCAACTCTTATATCACGAAAACGTATATAATCCTCATTATGAAGTGTTGCACGTACAACTGTTGTGCCAGATATGAATACAGGATCAAATTCCGCAACTGGTGTAATTGCCCCAGTTCTTCCTACTTGGAATACAATACGTTTAAGCTTTGTAGATGCCACCTCTGCAGGGTATTTATAAGCAATACACCACTTAGGGCATTTTACAGTATATCCAATCTCATTATATGTATCAAGTTCATTTACCTTAATTACTATTCCGTCTATTGGATATGGAAGGCTATTCTTTTTCTCTTGCCAATATGAAATATAATCTAATACCTCATCAATTGTCTTACATTCCTTACCTTCTTTATTAGTCTTAAAACCTAATTCCTTTAAATAGTTAATAGATTCTGCTTGAGTTTTAGTAAAATCTCCAATTATTTGATACATAAAATTATCAAGACCTCGAGATGCGGCAACTTTAGAATCAAGTTGCTTAATAGAACCTGATGCGGCATTTCTTGGGTTTTGGAATAACTCAAGTCCTTGTTCGGCTCTTTCTTTATTTAATACCTCAAAACTTTTTTGTGGCATAAATATTTCACCACGAACTTCAATATCTCTAAGCTCTTTAATAGTAAGTGGAATTGATTTAATTGTTTTAGCATTTAAAGTGATATCTTCACCAATAGAACCATTACCTCTTGTTGATGCGGTAACAAGCATTCCGTTTTTATATACGCAAGATACAGAAAGACCATCTATTTTAAGTTCACAATTATATGTTGCGTTAGGGAAATCTTTTTTAATATCTGAATCAAATTTTATAACCTCTTCAGTATTAAAAACATCATCTATAGACATCATTTTTACCTTATGAGATACTTTTGCAAACTTATCTAATACTTTGTCAGCAACTCTTTTAGTCGGTGAATTAGCAAGAGCTAAATCAGGGTTTTCTTTTTCTAAATCACAAAGCTCTCTATAAAGTTTATCATACTCAAAATCACTAAGGGTAGGATTGTCCATTACATAGTAATCATATGCCGCTTTATTAAGCATATTTGTAAGTAACTCTATTCTTTCTTTCGCATCCATTAATATCACTCCTAAGATAGTATCATTATACCATAAAGCCATTAAAAATTGGCTAGATTTTACTATCTAGCCATATTATTTTTATTATTTCTAATTTCACATTAAACAGAATCTAACAACCTAATTTTTCATTTATTAAAATTACCTCTGTTTCACATGAAGAGGTAGGATATAATGAAATTGATAAAGTCCTACAAATACGCTCAGGGCTTTTACAATCATAACATTTATCACCATTTATTGCGCATGGTGTTTTTTTATTCAATCTTTTAGCATTAAATGGTGCCGCAACATTTCTTACTCTATATATTGTATCCTCTAATGTATCGCATACCTTATTAATGCCTACAATTAAATAAACTTTCTTATGTCCATAAGCGATTGATGAAACTCTATTACCAGAGCCATCTAGATTTACTATTACTCCATCCTTTGAAATGCCATTTACACTAGATATATAAATATCTGTTGTCATAGCCATACCTCTAATGTAGTTGGCACCATATTCTTTAACTTGATTTGGATCATTATGCCACCATACAGTATTATTGTTTTTTAATGATTCAAATAATCCCATTTCTTTTATCGTAATAGAACCACCCATACCAACACTTTTGCCATGAATTTCATTTGTTAAATACGATGAAGCTTCTAACTTATTATTAAATATAGAAACCCTATATCCTTTATTTATTAAATTATTTTTTAATTCATCAAACATAATAATACCTCCAAGATACTTTCATTATATCATAAATTGAATAACACAACCCAACTAGTGACTTATCACTTAACTATTTTTTTATATAATACAATCTCATAACAATATTCAGTCGATATTTTTACAATTCTTTGACTTTTATCGACTATAAGTGATTAAAATATAAATATTATAATTTTAAAAAAGCCACAAAAAAAGCTCTGATTTCTCAGAGCATCATTATTTAATGGTAGTCGATCCGGGAATCGAACCCGGCACTTCGCCTTGAGAGGGCGATGTCTTAACCGATTGACCAATCGACCATTAAGTCAACGATTAGAGTATACTATAACCGCTGACCTTTGTCAACAAAAAATGTTTTTTTAAGTTTTTATTTTTAACTAATTTTAATCACAATAACATTTTTGAACCTTAAATGTGACATTAGTTCCAAAATCATTTATTCCCTTTACTCTAAAGCGAACATTAGGTTTCGAATTAACTACAAATTCGTTATTATTAGAACTTATAATATAATCATCATTAGATACTATAACTTCTACATCTTGTGGAAAAGTAACTTTATAATAATAATACTTTTTATCACTAGCGGCGTCACCATATTTATTTAATACTTCTTGGCTACATAATAATAACAAATCAAAATCTGTATAATCCGTTTTATATACTTCATGTCTAGCATCAATACTAATAACTTCATCTGTGCTATTTCCTTGAACTACATAAGATATATATCCACTATTAGCGAGCAAATCGCCTGTCTGCATTCCATAATCTTTTGTTGCGGTTAATTCACAATAAGCTACATAAAATTCTGCTTCTTTATCCTCATCATAATATCTTTCAGTTATACTAAAATTGCTAGATTTATTATATATATCATAAACATCCTGTCTTTGTGGAA
>CAZJAM010000003.1:0-47004 GCA_964544095.1 uncultured Anaeroplasmataceae bacterium
TAATCTTGCATTTTTTAAAACCTGCGTTTTTATAACATTCTGAAGGTAAAAGGCCATCAATGTAATTTGAATTTATTTGGTCTTTTTGTTGATTAACTCTTCCTGAATCAGTAATTTTAACTTGACTATCTCTAACAAGTTGCTTTGGAACCTCACCTGTATCAAGAGAATTATATATATCATCAGTATATTTATAAGTATTATTTGCCTTAAAATTATTTACAGCTGTCTCGAAATTGCTTTTTAATTCTTGTACTTGTTTTTTGGAGTATGAATATGATGACGAGCAATATATCGCTGTCATTTCAAGTTTTCCACCCATAAGAGCATCTGACAGAATATGTGTTCCAAACTTTTCAAAAAAATCAACATACGAATCATAATCATTATTTTCACTTAAAGTCGACAAACTATTATAGAAAGTTTTTGAATATCCATTATTGTTTTTCAAAACCTCTGGTGATAAATCATCATTATTAATAATTAGCTCATATTTGCAATTATAATTTCCATAATATACATGGGCACTTGAGGAAACAGAATTTGATGTTAATGATTCTTTATTTATAACTGAAGATGAAGCTGAAATATCCACCCCATCAATTACTCCAGTACCTCCAAGCCCACTACTAATTGTAGATGAAATATTTTTGTTAATTGTATTTTCATTAGTACTTGCCACATATGTTTCTGTTGACCTGTTTATTATTTTACAATTAAGTAAAGCTTTTTCTTCTAATTTAAATCTATAATCATCAGTAAAAATAGTTGTTTTACTACCATTCAAACCATTTGCGATTATATTAACACTACTTCCAACTTCTGTAATATTTGCATTTTCATACCCTTTTGGTACTCCAGCCGCATTTGCTTTTTGACTTATTAATCCTATAGAAAATAAGCCTAATACTACAATTAAAATCTTTTTTATTTTCAATTTTTACCCTTTCTCTAGCACTTCCAATATATATATATATATTTGGGCTAAATGTCAAGCCGTTTTTGAGATTTTTCTTAAAAAGCATAAAAATTGATTTGCTAAGAAAAGAATTTTTATAATGCAATATTAAAATTTATTCCATTCAAAAATAACAGGTTTTAAAACCTGCCATTTTTATTTATCTTCTTTTTCATTCCTTAAAGAGTCAACATCAATCTTTTTAACATCCATATAAAGTTTTTCAAGATTATATCTTTCTCTTTCTTCTCTTGTAAATACATGTACTAATACATCATGACAATCTACTACTACCCATGCAGTATTCTTACCTTCAATATTACGTACATCATATCCATCTTTCTCTAATTCATCTTCAATATAATCACATACTGATGCAGCTTGTCTCATAGAGGCAACTGTTGCGATAATAATTTCATCGAATAGTGGAGATACACCTTTCATATCATAAATTGTTATATCTTCACTTTTTACTCTATCAAGAGCTCTTACTATAGTTTTAAGCATTCTTTATTTTCTCCTTATAATAATTTAATACCTTTAATTGTAAAGGATTGGGATTATCTACATGTTTCATAGTAGATTCATATGAATATATTATAGCTTCATCTATTCCTTTTTTCAAAAGAATATCTCTACATTTTATACAATCATCATATACTCTATTCTTTTCTGTAAAATCAGAAATGAATATAATTTCTTCAAGTCTAGACATTCCAACTCGACCTATTACATGATTACGAATAGCTAATAATATGTCCATATCTTCTATATTAAATATTTTTTTAGCATTATATTCAGATAAATATGCATGTAACAAATATGGATTATTCTTACATTCTTCTTGGTCAGATTCACTTAATACTTCAATATTTGTATCATATTTAGAATAATCATGAAGTACTGCGGCAATCTTAGCTTTTATAGGATTAACACCATAAAGGTTAGCTAAATATTCTGCCATTTCCACTACTCCAAGAATATGTATATATCTTTTTTCATGCCCTAATAAATGTGTTTTTACATCATTCTTTATTTCTTCAAATCTTTCTTCCGATAATTCCATTTCTTAACTCCACATCTACACCATCAATATATTTAACTTTAATCTTACATGGCTTATTAAAACTTATAAAGCCAAGTCCTGAAATATATAGCTCATTCTTCTTTAATGTAACATCAAATATCTTATCTTGATATTTTAGATTAGCTATTTCTTCTTTTAATGGTGGATTAAGCATTTCTCCTAAATGCTTATTCATAAAATCATTAATTCTTTCTGATTTTGTTCTATGTACTAAAATGTTTTTACTAAAATAACATGTAACAGATAATCCTTCAGACTCAACAATATCTACAACCATTAAGCCTGATATAAATACACAGTTACCTTCAAATATTTGATATGTAATTGGGTTGATTTCACTTGAAGGTAAAATCTTATCATATGATATGGGCATAAGTTTATTTAAAATATTTCCCTCATTTATTAATCCTGGTGTATCAATAAATGATTTGTTATCATCAAAGAATGGTATGTTTATTAAATCAAGAGTTGTACCTGGTACCTTAGATGTAGAAATAGTATCAACAGTCTTTGTTGTAAACCTTCTTAATAATGCGTTTATTAAAGAAGATTTTCCTACATTAGCACACCCTACAAAATATACATCACGGTCTTGCCTAAACATATCAATTGTATTCATTAAATCTTCTAGATAGTATCCCTTTTTAGATGATACACAATGTACTGCAAGTACTTTAAAGAATTGTTTTTGCGCCATTGAAAGCATCCATTCAACAACCTTACCTATATTTGTTGATTTTGGTAATAGGTCATATTTATTTGCGACAAGTATTACATCCTTATCTCTTAAGTAATTTAGGATTTTTGGTACAAAAGTTGCGCTAAAATCAAAGATATCTACAATTAGTACTACTAAAGAATTTTTCTTAAGTGCATTACTTAAAATCTTATCATAGTCTTCATTTTTCGCAAGTATTTTTGGCATTTCATTATAATGCATCATACGAAAACAACGAACGCAATAATCATTATCTAGATTTTTTGTAAAACCAGCTTTATCAACATATTCATCTTGAAGGATAGCTCCGCATCCAATACATTTTTTACCTTGCAATTTTTTCACCTACATATCTTGCTAATTTTTCCTTATATATATCAGGATATTTCTTTTCTATACGCTTTAAAATTTTATTTTCAAGACGTCTATTAAACCTTGTAGTCCAAATTTCAGTTTTAGGGTCAACATTTCTTACCATTACTGTATATAGACCAAATCTTGTTGAGGCAAATTGATCTGTTAAAAGTTGATCTCCAATTTCTACTACGTCACTCTTTTTATAATCTTGTCCATATACCTTACGTGCCTTTTTTAAAGCTCTTTTTAAGCCTCCTTTAAAAGGCTTATGAGCTGATGATACAAATGGCACACCAAAGGCATCACAAAATTTCTTTACTCTCTTCTTATGGTTATTTGAACATATAACTATTTCAAATCCCATTTCATTTAAATTCTTTTTCCAATTAATTAAATCTTCTGTTGGAAGTTCACATCTATAAGATATTAGAGTATTATCAAGATCTGAAATGATAAGTCTTTTACCTTCATCATATAATCTCTTAAAATCTATATCATATATTGTTGTTTCATACTCATTTGGTATAAATTTCTTAGGGTTAAATAAATACTCTAACATTTTAAAAATCACCTATTTGTTATTATATAATAAAACCAATTAAATAAAAAGGCTTAAAAAAAATATGCTGAAGCAAGTCAGCATATTTATATTCTACTTAGTAGCAACTGAATTAATTAAAACTCTAGATTCTTTACCAGACTCAGATACAACTGTTACTGTGTCACCCTTCTTAGCTCCAATTAAAGCCTTACCAAGTGGAGACTCAGATGAAATCTTACCATTAATAGGGTCTGCCTCAATAGTACCAACTATTGAGAAATCAAAAGTTTTATTAATATCAAGATAAGTAATGTTTACATTCTTACCAATTGATACTTTCTTAGATTTATCAACTTCAATAATCTTGTGGTTCTTTTTAATATATTCTAATTCTTTTAGTCTTGCGTCTAGACGAGCTTGTTCATCACGTGCAGCGTCGTAGTCAGCGTTCTCTGATAAGTCTCCTTGAGAACGTGCATCTTGTAATGCTTGAATATTTGCAGGAATTAATACATCTTTTAAATTTTGATATTCCTTTTCAACTTCAGCATATCCTTCTGTAGTTATTTCAATAATCTTCTTTTCAGCCATGATTATAGTCCTCCGTATTTCAATACTCTATATTATACAATAAAACCTCAAAAAATCAAATATAAATTTTGCGCCTAAATAGAATCCTTATACTTAAGCATTCTAAATTCGTGCTGCAGCATCCTACATCCAGGAAGTTTAGATTCAAAATATCTATAGAATGAGGCTTGATGCCCCAAATATTTAAAATGGCATAATTCATGATATATTACGCAATCAATATATTTAGGCTCCATTTTCATACATATTCCAGATATTTCAATCATATTTTCTTTTCTAAAGCATTTACCATAAAATGTAGTAGTGTATTTAAATTTTAGTGATGGCTTTTCTATTTTTAAATCACTAAATTTACTAAAAATTAGATCAAATACTCTTATAGTATATTCTTTAATCATCTCAGTATAAAAATTCTTTATAATTCTATCTCTTTGTGATAAATCCTTGCATTTAACATAAAGAGTATCATCAATTATATATGCTAAATTGGTATTTGATTCTATCGCTTCTATATTAAGTTCTCTTCCAAGATAATGAATAGTATTTGGTTTTGATTCTTTATCGTTATTTATTTTTATAATTCTTAGAACTCTACTCTTATTCTTTATGAATAATTCTTCTATTTGCTTATTGTTATAGGGATATCCTGAATTTAATCTGAATTTATTATCTCCAAGATATTTAAAATATACGCCTCTATTTTGTGGCTTATATACCATCTCTACATCAATTATTACATCATCAAGATTAATCTTCATATATTCTTACCATATCCCACTCACTTAGTGGAATGTCACATTTAAAATGTATTATATCACCAGGATGACGAGAGGCATCTAGGATATTATCATCTTTATCATATATTTCTTTTATTTCTATAACTTTAGATAATTTGGGTCCAAATAGTTCTAGTTTTGAGTTTGGTTTAAAGAAATTACGTGATTCAACATATGCCATATGATTTATATTATCATATGATTTTACAATTCCACAAAATGTTTGTGATGGTTCCTCACTACGCATATTATAAAGTTGTTCAGACACATCAGTCTCTCCATGTAGGAATCCATAAGATGTTTCTCTATTTTCAGCTTTTCTTATTTCATTATCATAGAAATCAAAGTCTTTAACACTACCTGTCTCATAATATTCATCAATAATCATTCTATAAGTTTTTACAACAGTTGCGATATAGTGAAGTGACTTCATTCTTCCTTCTATTTTAAATGAATTAGCACCACTTAAAATTAATGATGGTATATCTCTTATTGCACATAAGTCTTTACTTGACATAGCGAAATATTGGCCATTATTATTTTTCTTTTCATTATCTACAACTAAATCATAATTCCATCTACAAGAATGTGCACAACCTCCACGATTAGCATCTCTATTAGTCATATTATTTGAAAGCATACATCTTCCACTATATGATACGCACATACCACCGTGAATAAATACTTCTAAATCAGTATCTGTTTTAGATCTTATATCTTTTATTTGTTCTATAGATAATTCTCTTCCAAGAACTACTCTATCAGCGCCCATCCTAGTCCAATACTCTACTGCGGCATTATTGGTTGTAGTCTCCTGCGTTGATACATGAGCCTCCATATGAGTATATTTCTTTACCATTTTTAAAATGTATAATGAAGCACAAATAATAGCGTCAACACCACATTCCTCAAGTTTTTGAAGATGGAGAATCAAACCATCCATATCTGCCTCATGAGGCAATATATTACATGTTACATGAATATTTGCGCCATGTGCGTGGGCAAATTGGCACCCTTCTTTAATATCTTCATATGTAAAGTTTGAAGCACGAGATCTTAATGAAAATATTTTTCCACCAATAAATACCGCATCAGCACCATACATTACCGCAATTTTTAGTTTTTCTAAATCTCCTGCAGGAGCTAATAATTCTACTTTTTTCATTGTTTTAGCTCCTCCTTTTTATATACAGTATCATTATACATAAATCCATCTTCAATTAAAAACATTTCGTTTAAGTAATCTAGGGCATCATCAAGATACATATCGCCATCTATTGTCTTCTTATAGACTTTTAAGACAAGATTGAAATCCTCGCTTGATATAAATGATGAATCAAGATACATATAATCAGCACCAATTATCTTATCTAAATCTCTTAAATAAGATAAGACATATGATCTATAAATTACTGTACCATGCTTATTCTCATCAATATGATACATATCATCTCTTGTTTCTTCTTTTAAATATGATTCTTCTCTTGAAATTTTATCGCCTATGCCCTTATATTTATAATAAACCGATATAAGTTTACGACGAGAATAAAACATTTGATGATATCCAAACACTTTAAGCCAAACCTTACCTTCTTTTTTAGATATTAAGGTTTTTGTATCATCAAGTGTTATCTCATTAGATAATCCTACTGCTTTCATTCCATCACTTAAATATAAGTTCATATCATATGAATTAGTAACTAATGTCTTAGGATCATATATACCTCTATTTTCTATTCCCATATTATAAAGAATTGTATGAATTCCAATATCAGTATATAAAAATGATACATTCTTATCCCTATATTTTTTAATAAATGATGTAGCCATCTCTACTTCATCATTATACATAATTGAGGAAATATCTAGAATACATTCTTTCCTATTTTTATTTGCATATTCAATTATTTTATCTATTTCCTCATCATTTGGAATAGGATTTACAGATATTGAGTATATAGTATTTACTAAAACTCCATCCACCAAATCACTAATTTCCATAAAATGAGAAAATGATTTAATAGACGCAATAATCAATTAAATCATCTCCCTTTTTTATCTTAAAAATTTAGCTTGTCCTCTACCTTTACCCTTACCTTTAGAGTAATTTTGAGAGGCACCCATACCTTGAGGCACTCTTCCTGCTTGCATATCTGCTTGCATCTTCTTCATATCACTCTCAGACATATTAGCCATTTGTTTTGCGGCCTTCTTTTGTGCTTCAAGCATTTGTCTTATTTTATTAACTTCCATAACAGTTCTTCCAGAACCCTTAGCTATACGCTCACGTCTTTTAGCTGATGTATCAATTAAAGATGGATTCTTACGCTCTTCTTCAGTCATAGAATTAATGATTGTTGTAATAAAATCAAGTTGTTTATCATCAACATTCTTAGCTGCCTCTCTTACCTGCCTCATACCTGGTAGGAATCCAAGTATCTTAGATAATGATCCCATTCTTTTAATCATCTTCATTTGTTTTAAAAGATCATTGTAGTTATACTTGTCTGACATCATTTTTTCTGCCATACCCATCA
Organism: uncultured Anaeroplasmataceae bacterium; assembly: GCA_964544095.1. Classification (GTDB taxonomy): domain Bacteria; phylum Bacillota_I; class Bacilli_A; order Acholeplasmatales; family Anaeroplasmataceae; genus UBA3206. The sequence continues at coordinate 7,566 of CAZJAM010000003.1, forward strand.
TTTCGTCTTCATCAATATTTTCAGTTACTGTATCTATTAATGATAATACGTCACCCATACCAAGGATACGGTCAGCAAGTCTATCAGGGTAGAATATTTCTATCGCATCAAGTTTTTCACCATTACAAGCAATTTTAATAGGTACTCCTGTCATTGCCTTAACTGATAAGGCAGCTCCTCCACGAGTATCTCCATCAAGTTTAGTTAATACAACACCAGTTACCGCAAGTTTTTCATTAAAACTTTGAGCTACATTTACTGCGTCTTGTCCAGTCATAGCGTCAACTGTTAAAAGAATTTCATCTGGATTACATAAATCTTTTATATCTACAAGCTCATTCATAAGTTCTTCATCAATATGTAGACGTCCGGCTGTATCTATTATTACTAAATCGCATCCAGCCTCTTGTGCCTTCTTAAGTCCTTCTTTTACAATCTTTGTAGCTTTTTCTTTAGTTCCCATCTCAAAATATGGAACATTTATTTGTTTTGCGATTTGAACTAATTGATCAACTGCTGCAGGACGATAAATATCTGCCGCAATTAAGAATGGTTTTTTATTGAATTTCTTTCTACAGAATGCCGCAAGTTTTCCAACAGTTGTAGTCTTACCTGCTCCTTGAAGTCCAGCCATCATAAAAATAGATGTTCCTTCCTTCTTGAAGTTAAGTTCTGATACTTCAGAACCAAGTGTCTTTCTTAATTGTTCACGAACAATCTTTACAACTTGCTCACCTGGGTTTAATCCTTTTAAGATTTTTTCACCAAGTGCTTCTTCCTTAACACCTGCTAAGAAAGATTTAACCACTTTAAAGTTTACATCTGCTTCAAGTAAGCTTAATCTTACTTCACGAAGCATATCCTCAATGTCTTTTTCATTAAGTCTTCCGCGTCCTGTCATACGACGCATTGCCATTTGTAGACGGCTAGATAATGAATCAAAAGCCATAATTTCACTCCTCTATTATTTGCTTAATCTTGTTTAATGAATCACTTTCATTTTTATTAATGATATCAAGTATCCTAGTATTCTTTTGGTGGATATGAAGTTTTTCTTCATAATTATCTAAGATGGCCTCAGTATTTTTAAGCATGTCATGGACAGCATTACGAGATACATTATAATTTTCTGCAATTTCAGCTAATGATAAATCACTGTAATAATAATCCATAAAATATGTTTTTTGTTTTTCTGTTAAAAGGTCTTTATAGATATCAAATAAAGCTATAAGTTCTTCTCTTTTTATAATGTCTTGCATTATTCAAAGAAATCAGCAAATAGACCATATAGATATTGTTCGATATCGAATGGTTCTAAATCGTCTAAATGCTCACCAAGTCCGATGTATTTAATAGGTATTCCAAGCTCATTACGAATGGCAAGTACTATTCCACCTTTAGCAGTACCATCAAGCTTAGTTAAAATTATACCAGAAACATTTGTAGCTTCACTAAATGCTTTAGCCTGAATCATTCCATTTTGTCCTGTTGTGGCATCTATAACAAGAAGTGTTTCATGTGGTGCACCTGGAACATTGGTCTCAATAACTCTTTTAATCTTATTAAGTTCATTCATAAGATTAACTTTATTTTGAAGTCTTCCGGCTGTATCGCATAACAATACATCATATTTTTCATTTTTTGCCTTAACACAAGCATCAAATATTACTGATGAAGGATCTGATCCTGCTTCTTTTGTAACTATTTCAACACCAATTCTATTAGCCCATTCCTTAAGTTGTTCAATAGCTCCTGCACGGAAGGTATCACCTGCCGCAAGTAAAACTTTTTTACCTTGTTTCTTTAAAGAATATGCGATTTTCGCAATCGATGTAGTTTTTCCAACTCCATTTACTCCAACAAATAATAATACATTTAATCTATCTGGTTTAACATTAAGGTTTGCGTTTACAACCTCACCTTTTAGATATATTTCAAACATCTTATCAATAATTATTTCTTGAAGTAAAGAAGCATCTGTAATCTTCTTTACATTTACTTCTTCTTTTAATTGGTCTATAAAATCTATAACTGTATCTACACCAATATCTGCAGAAATAAATATTTCTTCTAGTGAATCAAATAACTCGTCATCAATCTTAGTATTAGAATTAAGTACTTCCTTTAATGTAGATAATGCTCCCTCACGAGTTTTATGGAGTCCCATTTTATATTTTTCTTTTTTAGTTTTATTTTTATTCTTGAATAATCCAAATAATCCCATTATTTTTCCACTCCAATCAAAAAAATTATATCATACTATCTATTATTTTACAATGAAAAAACAAGCCACATTATATGACTTGTTTATTACTTATGCAATCTTTGTTTGAACATATTTCTTTATCATTTGATTTTATCTTATCAGCACCACAAATATCACATTTGTTACCTGATTTTGTATAAATCGCCTTACACTTAGGGAAATTTGAACATCCATAGAATATAGAGCCTTTATTCTTTCCACGTCCTGCGACTCTTATAATTAAATATCCACTATTACATGTAGGACATGTTATCTTATTATCTTCCTCTTCTAAACACTTATTTGAACAATATAATTCTCCATCTTTATTTTGTAACATAATTGATTTACAATTAGGACATTCGTTTGATGTAGGAAGGTCATTATAAAGAAGCTTTGGACTATTTGATACATAGAAATAATTTCCTGCATTAGCGCCTCTTTTGGCAAGCTTCTTTACAAACTTAACCTCGCCTAATTTAGAATTAGTAATTGTTACAACCTCATTAACAGAAGTGTCAGCGGTTGTTTCTTGTGGTTTTACATATTTACACTTTGGATATGTAGAACAGGCAATAAACTCACCATATCTTCCCTTACGTATAACAAGTGGGTTAGAACATACTGGGCATATTAAATCAGTAGGCTTTGGATATATTTTATCCATAGTCGCTTTAGCATTTTCGAATACTGGTTCAAATTTAGAATAGAAAGATTTCATTTCATCTATTTCCTTCTCTTCACCCTTAGCTATTTTATCAAGGTCAGCTTCCATATTTGCAGTATATGTTACATTAAATATAGAACTAAAATATTCATCTAAAGTTTTTGTTGTAAGAATTCCTTGTTCAGTTGGCACAAGAGATTTCTTATCAAGCTCAATATATTTTCTTTCTTTAAGAGTTGACATAGTTTGAGCATATGTAGATGGTCTTCCTATACCAAGTTTTTCCATATCTTTAATTAAAGTTGCTTCTGTATATCTAGCTTTTGGCTTTGTAAACTTTTCTATTAGTTCAACATCTTTTGAGTTATATGTATCTCCTACCTTAAAATCAGGTATTATAACATTTAAATCATCTTCTTCAAGACCATAAGCCTTAGTATATCCATCAAACTCAAGTATTCTTCCGTTTATACCCCATAGTGTGTTATTGTTATTAAATATAACTTTAGTTTGTCTAAACTTAGATGCAGACATTAAAGAGGCAAGAGTTCTCTTATAAATTAGTGAATATAATCTATACTCATCTTGTGATAAATAATCCTTAACAGATGCAGGTGTTCTATAAATAGATGTAGGTCTAATTGCTTCATGAGCATCTTGAGAAAGCATTTGTTTTTTCTCTTTTCTAAATCCCTTATATTCTTCACCATAATTAGATATTATGTAATTATATGCTTCACTAACAAATAGATTTGATAAGTGAGTTGAGTCAGTACGCATATAGGTAATAAGTCCTACATGCTCACCTGAAACTTCTTTTCCTTCATATAATGCTTGTGCTACACGCATTGTGCGCGTTGATTGGAAGTTTAGCTTATTAGATGCATCTTGTTGTAATGTTGATGTAGTATAAGGTGGCTTAGATTCTCTTTTTACTACCTTTGATTCAATATTTGATACAATAAATTCAGATTTTAAAGAATCTAGTATCTTTAAAGCTTCGTTTTTATCTTTAAGGGTACCTTCTATATTAAGATTTAAATCAAAATCACTAAAATGGGCAATTGCTTCATAGAAAGCCTCCGGAGTGAATGATTTAATTTCTTTCTCTAAATCAACAATTAACTTTAAGGCAACTGATTGTACTCTTCCAGCAGATTGAGATTTAATTTTAGATTGAAGTAATTTTGATACTTTAAATCCAATAATACGGTCTAGCATACGACGTGTTTCTTGACTTGAAACAAGATTCATATCAATTTTTCTAGGATTATTTATTGCCTCAAGTACTGCAGGTTTTGTAACCTCATGGAATTCAATACGATTTAAATCTTTTAAATCAAGACCTAAAACATGTGCTAGGTGGTATGAAATAGCTTCTCCTTCACGGTCAGGGTCGGTTGCGAGTAATACTTCTTTACCCTTACAAGTTTTCTTTATTTGTTCAACCAGCTTTTCCTTACCTTTTATTATTCTATATGAAGGGGTAAAATTATTTTCTACATCTATTCCTAAACCATCTTTTCCTGATGTTTGAAGATCTCTTATATGACCAATGGATGCGATTACTTTATAATCAGAGCCAAGGTATGATTCAATTGTCTTTGATTTTGACGGAGACTCTACAATTATAATCTTTTGCATGTTATCAACCCTTTCATTTAAATTTTCATACGCTATATTATACTTTATTTTATTCTATGTCAAGACAAAAAATTCACAAAAAAAGTCCCTTATTATTAATAATAAGGAACCTCAAAAAATTTATTTTGTAAAATCAAATTGCATCTGTTTATTAAAGAATTTATCAACTGGCGCAAATGTTTTTCTATGTATATCACAAGGTCCATATTTTTCTAAAGCTAAAACATGTTCCTTAGTACAATACCCTTTGTGACGAGCAAATCCGTAATTAGGATATTTAATATCCATTTTCTTCATATATTCATCTCTTGTAACTTTAGCTATAATAGATGCCGCACCAATAGAGGCTGAAAGTAAGTCACCTTTTATAATAGATGTGTGCGGAATTTCAAGTCCTGGAAGAGGCATCGCATCAATAAGCGCATGTCCTGGTGTTACCTTTAATCCTAAAATCGCTTCACGCATTGCCTTTTGTGTACATGAATAAATATCTGATTCATCAATTTCTGACTCAAAAATGAAAACTGTATTTATGGCAACAGCTCTTTTAACTATTTCCTTATATAATTCCATTCTTTTATGCTCAGTAAGCTTTTTAGAATCATCAATACCCTTAATTCTAAAATCATTAGGTAAGATTACAGCAGATACTACTAGAGGTCCTGCGATTGGTCCACGTCCAACCTCATCGCATCCTGCAATATAATCTATCCCTTGATCTATTAGTTCGTCTTCATATTTATATTTATCAATTTCTTCTTTAATTTTCTGCTCGCTCAAATGTCATCGCTCCGATCTTCATTGATCTAACATCATCAAGTATTAATTTACATACTCTATTATAATCAATTTGTCCCTTTTTCATAAGACATCCTCTTTTAATAGCTATATTATTTAATACATCTATTGTTTCCTTGCCTTCTATATCCATAGTATCTAGAGAATATCTTTTAACTAAAAGCTCTGGATATAATTTAGTCATATATTCTACTGCCTTAAAGGCAATTCCTTCAAGTTCAAGTATTTCATCTTTAATTGAACCACAAATAGCTAATTTGTAACCAATCTCTTGGTCTTCAAACTTAGGCCATAAAATACCTGGTGTATCCATAATTTTAAAGTAAGGATTTACATTTATCCATAAATTAGCTTTAGTAACACCAGGCTTATCACCAGTTACGGCAACCTTACGTCCAGCCATAATATTTATAAATGTAGATTTCCCTACATTAGGAATACCTATAATTAAAGCTCGAATATTTACATTTGCGATTCCACGCTCTTCTTGTTTTTTTATATAATCAGATAAAACATCTTTTACTGTTGGATAAATTTTATCTATATTATATTTATCAATCGAATCACAATCTAGGGCAGTAATCCCATTGTTTTTATAATATTTTATCCAATTTGCGGTTTCCCGTCTATCCGCCATATGAGCCTTATTTAATAAAATTAATCTAGGCTTTTTACCAATAATTTCATCAACCATTGGGTTTTTTGAGGCAAGAGGAATTCTTGCGTCTCTAAGTTCTATTACTATATCAACAAGATTTAGTGCTTCGCTTATTTCTCTTTTAGCCTTGGCCATATGACCAGGGTACCATTGAATTGGCATAAAAATTCCTCCTTTTATTTGTAAGATAATTTTTCATCAATTGAACCAATATTACTAAATGGTAAGAATGTATAGAAGGCTTTTCCTAAAATATCATCATTATTTATAAGTCCTATAATTCTTGAATCTGTAGAATTAGTTCTATGATCTCCTAATACTATACTATATCCCTTAGGGATTTTAAATGTAAGACTTGTGTTTTCTGTGCTTGCATATGTATTAATCATTTTAATATATTTATAATATGACATAGCTTGCATACTACTCTCGCAAACATTACCATTTACCTTAAATTCATTTGTTTCCTCATCATAAGAGACAGTGTCTCCCTCTTCTGCCACAACTCTTTTAATATAGAGTGAATCTTCTTCACCATATTTTTCGGATACATGAAGTACAACTACATCATCTCTTTTTGGACTATATCCCATATGCCAAACAAGAACTCTATCACCTGATGCGAGTGTATCATTCATTGAATTTCCAACAACTGTTGTAGGTGTCATCACAAACATCACTACAAACAAGAATATTGAGGCAATTGATATAATAAACGCTAATAAATCATAAATTTTATAATATATTAATAAATATGATTTATGTAATACATTTTTAAATACAGTTGAGAATAATAATGTGGCAATTCTATATAATATTCCTACTATTATTAATAGATAAAAGAATACAGGGGATACCATTGATAACAATGATACCTTAGATATAAGGAAAAATGATATAAATAGGCAAACTGAAAGAATAGACAATCCTATAATAGACGTTTTTTTCATTGACTTATATAGCTTTGTCTTTGCCTCCATATCATCATTTAGAAGTATTTGGTTTTCTATTTCCTTATATTCCTTATCCTTCATTATTTTTATTCTCCATTATTAAATATTCTTTCAAGGTCTGATACTTGAACTAGTACCTCACGACCCTTAGTTCCATTTTTACCTGAAACTACTCCTAATTGTTCAAGAGCTTGAACAATCTTATTCGCTCTATTAAATCCAAATTGGAATTGTTGTTGAATTGAATTGATTGAACACATATTTTGTTCAATACAATATAGGGCTACATTATATAATACTTCAGGTGATTCAGAAGTTGAACCTGTACCACCTGCATCTGATGATGCCATCTTCTTCTTTAAATCTTCATGTGTAAATAAGTAATCTGGCTCAGCCTCAGCACGAATAAAGTCTGTTACGGCATCAATCTCAGAATCTGGGATATATGCACCTTGTAGACGTGATGGGATATCTCCTTCTTTAAGAAGCATATCTCCTTTTCCAAGTAACGATTCCGCTCCACCTTCCTCAAGAATTGTTTGTGAATCCACTTGAGAAACAGTATGGAAGGCAACACGTGTTGAAATATTCGCCTTAATTGTACCTTTAATAACATCTACTGTAGGACGTTGTGTTGCGACTAATAAATGTATACCTGCAGCACGTGCTTTAGCAGTTATACGTTTAATTGAATCTTCAATTTCATTTGCGCATGTAATCATTAAATCAGCAAGCTCATCAATAACTACTACAATATAGCACATTTTAGGCATAGATTTGTCAATCTTTGCCTTTGCGTTATAATCCTTAATATTTCTTACCTTGTTATCTGCAAGAACTTTATAACGTCTATCCATTTCCTCACATGCCCACTTCAATCCTTCTGAAGCAAGCATTGGGTCATTTATAACTGGAGTTACAAGGTGAGGTAAGTCATTGTATGATACAAGTTCTACTGTCTTAGGGTCAACAAGTAATAATTTAACCTCATCTGGCTTATTCTTTAAAAGAATTGAAATAAGGATAGTATTCATACATACAGATTTTCCTGAACCTGTAGATCCCGCAATAAGTCCATGTGGCCACTTATCAATTCTTGTATATATTGAATTATTATCAATATCCTTACCAAGAGCTACCTTAAGTGGATCATCACCATCATAGAATTCATCATTAATAATATCTCCAAAGAATACTGTTTCTGCCTTATCATTTGGTACCTCAATACCTACAGTAGTCTTACCTGGAATTGGAGCTTGAATACGTAATGTTTTCGCTCCAAGGTTCATTTGAAGGTTATCATAAATTGAATTTATCTTTCTTACTGAAACTCCTGGTTCAAGTGCTACCTCATAACGTGAGAATGTAGGTCCTTTAGTCCACTTAATAACTTTACCATCAATACCAAAATCTAAAAGTGTTTGGTCAATTATATCACGCTTAGTAAATAGCCATTCTGGCTCTTCTTTAGAAGAGGCTGGACCTTTTTGAAACATATCACGTGGTGGTAGTTTATAATCTCTATATGGATCAAGTGCTTTAGGTGCCTTAAAATTAGAAAAATCTTGAGCTGTAGTGGCAACTCTTGGGCCTTGGCCTTGCATATAATTTGGAGTGTGTTCAAAGCTTGGAGCAGGGCCATTAAAGTCATAAAGTTTTTCTCCTCTTGGCTCATTTGGTTCAACCATTCCACTCTTTGGTCTTATCATATCGTTATATGTTTGATATTGTGCATCACTTCTTGAATACATTCCTTGATTATGAGATTGTGGTTCTTGATACTCATTTGTAGGCTTTACTTCATCACGCGATTTAAATTGACTACTATTTCCACCTCTTATAATAGTTGTATGTGCTTCTCTATTATCACTTATATTTTGATATTTAGGTTTAAATGATCCAAAAGATAAATCTAAATCTTCAGTATTATCTTCCTCTTTTACCTCTTTTTCTGTTTTAAACTGATCAAAATTAAATGAATCTAGTTCAGAAGCATTCTTCTTTTCGTTTCCAAGTACTTCATCTGCACTCTTAATAAAGCCAAATTCCTTCTTTGGCTCCTCTTTTATATCCCTTACCTCTTCTTTTTTAGGCTTGTTGTTTATTGTAATATCATCACCATAAACACTACGTCTTACATCAGATGTAATAGTTTGGAATTCAGGGTATTCAGTTCCATATTTTTCAATAAGTTCTTGACGTGAAATAGATTTATGCTCACGAGCAAAATCATAATTACGTCTTACATCAATCTCTACATTATCAGATATATCATTAACACTAAATTGGTCTTTTACATTACTTCCAAAAAAAGGAGTTGCCGCAGTTGATGGAACAAAATTGTCTTTAGCATCTCTTAACCCTACAACATCAAATTCCTTTTGAGGAATAGTATAGCCATTTACTCTTGATCTATCTCTTCTCTTATTAATTTTCAAGTTGCCAAGCCCCCTCACTAAATACACTCTTTGAATAAATGTTATATGCTTCTTCTCCAGCTATTTGAATAACATTTACACATATTTTATCGCTAATTATCTTAAACGATTTATTAACTATTAATTTTCTTACCCAATAAATTGGGTTTATTAAATTAATTAAAACCTTAAATCCAAATAATATTTTATTAATTCTAAATTTATAAATAAACTTAACAAAGTTAGTATCATTCACTTTTTTATAAATATTAACAGTACCAAGAGCGGTATTAATATTTATTTTTCTTACAATTCTAAGTCCATTAAAATCAAGTAGTTGGTCTAATCTTTTACTAGCATATTTTAACAATTTTGAGGCATCACTAATTGTAATATCTAAATATGGCCTTTTAGATTTAGGATAATAAATCTCTGCGATATTTTTTATTAAAGACCAAGTAAGATATCTAGTATACTCCACTGAAGTATACCCTTTTCTAAGCTTTTTATCATTAAATATTAAACAATATTCCTTAATTGTATTAGCTACTTTTTCTTTTTCTAAATCAGTTGAATTAAATTCATCTAGATTTACCTTACTCATATTCTTAAACTTTTTAGAATTCATTTGTTTTAAGACATACAAAAGGTAAATGATAGTCATTATTGCGATACCAATCGCAATACCAAAAATGAATGTATAAATGTTACCAAATGTAATTCTAAATATTCCTATTTTAGCTAGTAACATTTTTATCACCCTCATAAATAATATTATATATTATTTTAATCATTTTTTAAATAAAGAAATTGCAAATGGTATTAAAGTATGTAATAATTTATTTGTTAGGAGATGAAATAGATGGAAAGAGTAATTTCAATTGATTTAGATGGAACACTTCTTAATAATTTTAAAACAATACCAGAAAGAACTGTTTTATATTTAAACGAATTAATTAAAAAAGGTTTTTTCTTAATTTTATGTTCAGGAAGACCATATAGATCTATGCTGCAATACGCACAGCTATTTCCCTCAAATACTCCAATAATTTCTGAAAATGGTGCTTATATAGGTACTATTGATAAAACTTATGAGCGTGAGCTTAAAAGATTTAATAAAAAAGATTTCCTAGATTTATTTATAGAAAACAAAGAAATAATAAAAAATGCTTATTTTTCTGTAGGAAATAATGCCTATATTTATAATAGAATACCAAAGCTTGAGCCATTCTATCATATAGGGCCTGATACAGTTGTTATTAATGGTCCATATGATAAAGTTAAAAATTTAGAAGCACCAAATGGAGCGTTATTTATTATAACTTCTGAGAAAAGAAATCAATTTGAAGAATACATTAACAATACTAAAAAAATATCATTTAGACTACTAGGATATGATATTAATAACGCAGTATATGAAATATCATTATCAAAAGTTGATAAATCAATTGCGATAGGACGTGTATTAAAACATTTTGGTTATACATTTTCTGATCTTCTAGCCTTCGGGGACGGAATTAATGATCTTGAAACATTAAAATTAGCACATACTTCTGTTGCGATGGTTAACGCTGAAATTGAATTAAGAGAATCGGCTACATATACAACAAAGCTTGATTGTAATAATGAAGGAGTATATGATTTTTTAATTAATTATATTAAATAACATCTACATTTTTTTGTGCTTTTATGTTATGATTACATACGGGACCATTTATCATTCTTTAGTTAACTCTCGTGATAAATGTCCCTTTTTATTTTTAAGCATAATAAAACTCTTTGGTGCGAATTATACCAAAGAGCTTTTTTATTCATTTGTCTCAATTTCTTCAATATCAACATCCGCTAGTGATGTATCAATATCTAAATCCTCATTGTATATTTTTTTATTAAATGCTTTAAATGTTTCAGAAGCTGCCACATTAATGAATAACATAGATATTCTATCCACTATATGTGAGCCTTCAAGATATTTTATTGAGGCTTTTATTCCTATACCCTTAACCTTATTTATAATATTCTTTTTAAGCCTTGAAAATACATTCTCTTTTGCTTCTTTAAGTTCAGATTCTATTTCAATTCTTTTATCTTTAAGGCCATAAAGGGTTGAAATTTTAATACCATCTTTAAATACCATTTTAAGTATTTTAGAATCCATTGTATAAATTTTCTTTAAAAGTTTATCTTCTAATACCGCCTTATCAAACGCATCGCTTAAAGATTCAGCAAGCGCTATTACTTCATCAAGAGACAACTCAAATAGTGGTTTATCGCTTTTTGGGAAAAATAGGGTTGCGATATCATTAGACATCTTATAAGCTATATCAAAAATTCTCGCTATATCGGCTATGTCTTCAATATCATTTTGGTATTTTAAAATATATTTATCTTTAATAGGAACCACATCAGTCTCATATGATACCCGAGCTTTTGATTTAATTATTGATTTCTTATTTTTCCTTGTAGAAAGCATTATTATAAGAAATATTAACCCGAATATTATTGCGCCTAAAATAATCCCTAAAATAAATAATATTAATGAATCATATTCAAGCGATATAATACCTATTTTAAATAATATCATTTAGGCGCACCTCCTTTATTCTAAAGAATCTTCAATAATACCTGCCATCTTTAATAAATAAATTGCGTTTCTTGTTTGTGATATTCCATCATGTATCTTATAGTCAAATAAGATTTTATCATCACTATAATGTTCTAAGAAATGGTGATTAATTACACCTTCTATACTACAAAGCTCTAAATCATGTGTTGTAATAATAGCTTTTATAAATGGCTTTTTTAAATGTGTGGCAACAGCTTCAGCTCCAACAAGTCTATCTTTAGTATTTGTTCCCTTAAATATTTCATCAACAAGTACTAGCATAGGTTTATTCTCTTTAGTGTAGTCAATCATTGCCTTAACTCTTAATATTTCTGCATAGAATGTAGATATACCATCTGATACATCATCTGATACCTTCATAGATGTAAATAGTTTATAAATACCGGCACTAAATTTTTTAGATACAGTGTATCCTCCAGCTTTAAAGAGCAAATAATTTACTCCAATAGAACGCATAAATGTAGTTTTACCAGACATATTTGATCCTGTAATAATATTTAAATTATTAAATATGAAATCATTTCCAACACATTTATTAATATCTATTAATGGATGTTTTAAATCCTCGAATTGAAATTCATTTGAAACACTAGGAAGAGATACATCATCTCTTATAAGTGGGAGTGTTGATAAGGATAGATATCCTTCTAAATCTCCTACTGCTTCAATAACATTTCTAATTGATTTAGCATATTTTTTTTGCCATCTTGCATAAAGTAATGATAGATATGCATCTAGCGCAAAAAGTCCATTAAATATAACTTCAAATAATATATTATTACCTGATGATATAAATCCATTTAATATATTAAATTCTTTAATGCCTTTTGCAGATGATTCTTTTAATACATTCTTTATATCATTTAAGGCAGCACTATTAAATTCTTTATTTGACATATATTTAATATAATTATCATAACCTGATAATAAATTATTAATAGGGATAATATTAGATCTTATCTCTCTAATAGATGCGATTATATATGTGTTTAATAGAAATGAAATTACAACTGCACCTGCAATATATCCAGGTGATAATATTTTAAGACATGAAAGAATTATAGATAATATTACAAGCACATTTGAAAGTATTCCTACCGCAAGTTCATACTTTGGTACTTTAATCTCATTTTCAACAAGATTTAGTGCGTTATCCATAGATATAGCACGTCTATCATCAACACGTGATTCATATATTCTTGAAATTGCTTCAAGTTCAATATGCATACGTTTGTTTGATGCAAGTTCTTTTACAGCTTCCTGTCTTTTAAGTATTACATCCTCTGTTGTATCTTTATCCTTTAGTGAATAGGCAAAAGCCTTTCTTCCATATCCTGTACGTGCTACATTAAGATATTTATAAACTGAGGATTTACCAAATAAATCTAGGTCATATTCATAATAGTTATCCTCGTTTTTAAATTCTTCTCCACCATCTTTAAATCTACTAAATTTTGAATTCAATCTTAAGTCATAATCATCTATTGATGCGACCATATATTTTAAGTAATCAAGTTTAGTATATTTAATATGATGCATTATAACTAATACTATAAAAGAAGCGGAAAAAATTGATGCCACTACATAACATATAATTTTTTCATTACCACTTTTATATGCAGCCATAATAAATAATATTAAGGCACCTAAAAAAGTAATCAATCTAGAATATGATAATATATTTACAAATCCTGATTTTTCTTTTATATCTGCCTCTATTTCATTTTTTAATTCAACAAGTGTATTATTCAAAAGATACTCCTTTCAAGGCTTGATTAATATCGTCTATTGTATATCCCTTAGATATAAGATAGCGATATAATCTTTCCTTCTTTTTATCCTTTAATGTTTTTAGCTTTTTAGTAATTAATGTATTTAGGGTATTAAAATATAATTCCTCATTAATTGTATAATCGCCATTAAGCTTTTTTTCTTTAAGTTTATACGAAATCATAAGTCTTCCATTACCATCTCTTATAAGCTTTTCTATATAGATTTTTTGGTATTCAGTATCATTTATAACCTTATTATCTATAAGGGTTTGCACAACATCTGCTGCCACATTACTATTATACCCTTTATTTTCTAAATATTGATATATTTCATGTGAACTTTTAAAATATGATAATGAATATTTTAAAGCTTTATCATATGCTTCATAAAAGCTCATTTTATCTACAATCGCATCATAATCAGCATATGTTATACCTTTTCCTTTTACAAGGCGATAAGATACTACTTCATCTTCATTTAATATTAGTTTTTTATCATTATCAAAGCTTACCTCAAACATACCATTTTTAAGTGGTGTTAATTTAGAAACTATAATATCAGCTTCTTTTTCTCCTAAAATCTGAAAGTCCTTCATAATTACCAACTACCTCCTTGGTTTCTGTAATAAAGGTGAATGCCCTATTATCTATTGCCTCTACAAGCTCTGATAATATATAGGCTTCTCTTTTATCCATAGTACATATAATCATTTTTAGATTATCTCCTGTGTATCCACCTTCTACATCACATATAGTTACACCACGGTCAATAGTATCATAGATTAATTTTTTCATTTCATCATATTTTGATGTAATAATATATGCTGTTCTTCTATTCTTTGCGTTAAGCGCAATCTTATCAACAACATATCCTATTCCTATTACAGTAAGTGTTCCATATATTACCATCTCAACATCATAATGTAATCCACTTGTTACAAAGAATCCTCCAATTGCGATTATTACAACATCTGTCATATACATCGTATATGAATATGGTATATGGCAATATTTTGACAATATTTTTTGTACAACATCAATTCCTCCTGTTGTACCATGATTTCTAAAGCATAATCCAAGACCAATGGCTGTTAATACACCACCAGCAAGAGATGCGACTAGATATGGAGTTTGCGCCTTATCTAGGCGGAAAAAATTAGAATTTAAAAATCTTTCAAACAAAAATATTATAGTTGGTGATAAAAGTGTTGCGTAACATGTTCTTAAGAAAAATCCCTTACCTAAAAGGAATAGTCCTATAATTAATAGGATTATATCAATAATATATAGAAATATGGATGGAGAAAATGGTAGGAATGGTTTTAGAATAATCGCAAGACCCATAGTACCTCCTGTAACTAAATTAGTTGGGAGATAAAAGAAATAATAAGCGATATCCATTAATATTACACCTAGTGTTATAAATAAAAATTGTTTAATTAATTTTTTCATCGTTATCTACTTCCTGCCATTAATTTTAAATAAGATTCAATAAACATATCTAAGTCTCCATCCATTACAGCTGAAATGTTTCCTGTTTCAGTATTTGTTCTATGATCTTTTACCATAGAATATGGATGGAATACATATGATCTTATTTGAGATCCAAATCCAATATCCATTTGTTCTCCTTTAATAGATTTCATTTCAGCTTCTTTCTTTAAAAGTTCTAATTCAAGAAGTTTAGATTTTAACATTTTCATACATGTTTCTTTATTCTTTATTTGAGAACGTTCTGTTTGACATGAAACTGATATATTAGTTGGAATATGTGTAATACGTACTGCAGAATATGTAGTATTAACTCCTTGTCCTCCAGGTCCTGATGAACAGAATGTATCAATTCTTAAATCTTTATCTTCAATCTTTACATCATCTGTTTCTTCAACTACTGGCGCAACATCACATGATGCGAATGAAGTTTGTCTTTTTCCTTGAGCGTTAAATGGTGAAATACGTACTAATCTATGTACCCCTCTTTCTCCTTTTAATAGTCCATATGCATATGGACCATCAAGTTGTATTGTAGCGCTCTTTATTCCTGCATCTTCTCCTGCAAGATAATCTAATAATGTAAGTTTAAATCCTTTTCTTTGAGCATAACGTGTATACATTCTATAAAGCATATCTGCCCAATCATTAGATTCTGTACCACCTGCACCTGGGTGAAGTGTTAAAATTGCACTACAATTATCATATTTACCTGAAAGTGTTACTTTTACTTCAAGATTTTTTAATTTTTTATCTAATTTTAAAATTTCTTCTTCCAATAATGGTTGTGCTTCAGGATCTAAGGTAGTCATTTCATCTAGTTCAAGTATATTATCAAAATCATTTTTTACGCCATCATAATCAAATAAATCTTCTTTTAGTTTATTAGCTTTATTTATTATATCTTGAGCATGCCCTTGATCTTGCCAAAATCCATCAGATACCATTTCTTTTTGATATTCATCATACATAGGACGTGCCTCTTCAATATGAAGTGCTTGATAGATATCACCTATCTTATTTTTAAATGTTTCTATGTACTTATTTATTTCATATCTTTCCATAATATTCCTCCTTAATAACAATAAAAAGCTCCTAAGAGCTTTTTAGTTATTATCTACCATGGCAGTACTTATACTTTCTTCCACTACCGCACCAGCATAAGTCATTTCTTCCAAGCTCTTTACGCGCATTAACGATCGGAGCACTCTTAACTGAATCATCTACTCCTTGATTAGTTACAAGCTTCTCTTCTTTTGGTTTGATAGCTATTCTGAACTTAGTTCTTACTAAGAAACGAAGAACATCCTCGTTAATATCTGAAGTCATTTGGTTAAACATTTCAAGACCCTGTTGTTTATAAATAGTAAGTGGGTTTTGTTGACCATATGATTGAAGACCTATTCCTTGACGTAGTCCTGACATCTTATCGATATGCTTAGTCCAATGCATATCAATAACTCGAAGAACCATCATACGCTCAAATCCATCGAACGCATCTCCTGGGAACATTTTCTTCTTTTCATCTATTTCCTTTTTAGCAATATCGAATAGGTAATCTCTAATTCCTACCTCATCCATTTGTCTTAAACGTTCTACTTGTACTTGGTTATCTCCATAGTACTTAGTATTGAATATATCTGCGATACCTTGGTCATCAATGTTGTATCTATTACGACCAACTTCTTCCATGTATCTTTCAGTTATTTCATTAATAGCCGTATGCATCATTTGTTCAGCCATTTCTTCTACGTTTTCACCTTTAATGACTTGCATACGTTGTTTATAGAATAGTTCACGTTGAACACGAATAACGTCATCATATTTTAATACATTCTTACGTGAATCATAGTTTTGACCCTCTATACGAGTTTGTGCTTGAGTCATTACTTTAGTGAACATTCTTGATTCAAGTGGCTTAGTTTCATCTCCAGATGAATTAAGTTTTACAGCTAATGCAAGTTTATTCTTAAATGAATCTCCTGCAAATCTCTTTAATAATTCATCTTCACATGAAGTATAGAATCTTGAGAATCCAGGGTCTCCTTGACGTCCTGAACGTCCTCTTAACTGATTATCAATACGACGTGATTCATGACGCTCTGTACCAAATACACAAAGTCCACCTAAAGCTTTTACTTCTTCAGGAAGCTTAATATCTGTTCCACGTCCAGCCATATTTGTGGCAATTGTTATTGCACCTTTTTGTCCTGCAAGAGCTACAATTTCAGCTTCACGAGCATTATTCTTAGCGTTTAATACTTCATGTTTTAAACCAAGTTTAGTTAAACGCTCTGAAAGCATTTCTGATGTTTCAACAGAGATTGTACCAATTAATATAGGTTGACCTTTTTCATGACGCGCCTTAACTTCTTCAATTAACGCATTCCATTTATATTCAAGAGTTAAGAATAAGTAGTCTGGTGCATCCTCACGAATTACTGGTTTATTAGTAGGAATAGCTACAACATACATGTTGTAAATTTCTCTAAATTCCTCTTCTTCAGTCTTTGCAGTACCTGTCATACCAGAAAGCTTCTTATACATACGGAAGAAGTTTTGGTATGTTATAGTCGCAACAGTTTGCATTTCCTGTTTAATCTCAACATTTTCCTTAGCTTCAATAGCTTGGTGAAGACCATCGTTATATTGTCTTCCTTTTAAAATACGTCCTGTAAATGAGTCTACAATTAGAACCTCACCATCTTGAACTACATATTCTACTCCGTTTGAGAATATATAGTTTGCCTTTAGAGCATTATTAATTCTATGAACTAAGTTTACATTATCTAGGTCATATAGATTCTTTAAATTAAAATATTTTTCTGCACGAGACATTCCTTGTGGTGTTAATTGAATTGAACGAGTTTCTAAATCAATTGTATAATCATCTTCACTAAGTCCTTTTGTAAACTTATCAACAAGTTGATAAATCTTTGGAGATTCCTTAGATCCACCTGAAATAATTAATGGTGTACGTGCTTCATCAATTAATACATCATCAACCTCATCGATTATTGCGCAATTAAGTCCACGTTGTTGAACTAATGATTCTTGATCTCTTGCCATATTATCACGCAAGTAATCAAATCCTAATTCTGAGTTTGTTGAATAAAGGATATCACAAGCATAAGCTGCTTGTTTTCCTGCTTGGTCAAGATCACGAATATTAAGTCCTACTGTAAGACCTAACCAACGGAATAGATTTCCAATTTCTCCGTTTGCCTCACGTCCTGCAAGGTATTCATTAACTGTAACTATATGTACACCCTCACCTGATAGAGCGTTTAAATATGCTGGAGCTACTGCAGTTAAAGTTTTACCTTCTCCTGTACGCATCTCCGCAACGTTACCACCATGAAGAACAAGTCCTCCAATTAATTGAACTGGATATGGTTTCATTCCAGTACATCTATATGCAGCTTCTCTTACTGTGGCAAAAGCCTCTGGTAGGATATCATCAAGTGTCTTACCATTTTTTAATAATTCCTTAAAATATGGAGTTTTAGCCTTAAGTTCATCATCAGTTAACTTTTGCATTTCCTCATCTAAATCAAGGATTTGCTTAAGCTTTTTTTGACATCTCTTTAATTCTTTTCTTCCATCATCAAATAATTTCTTGAACATTTCAAAACATCCTTTTTTTTAAAAATAAAATATCTATTTCATTATAGTATAAAAACGCTTTATTTGCAACTTTTATATTAACTAGAGAAAGAAAAAGTGATAGCATAGCTACCACTTTTAAGTATTTTATTAAATTACTTTAATTCAGCGAAATACTTGATTGTTCTTACCATTTGTGATGTATAAGAATTCTCGTTGTCATACCATGCAACAACTTGAACTTGAGTGTTTCCATCTTCCATTTCAGTTGCCATAGTTTGAGTTGCATCAAATAATGAACCATAAGTCATTCCAACGATGTCTGATGAAACGATTAATTCATCATTGTATCCGAAAGACTCAGATTGTGCTGCCTTCATAGCTTCATTAATTTGATCAACAGTTACCTTACCCTTAACAACTGCAACTAAAATTGTAGTTGATCCTGTAGGAACTGGAACTCTTTGTGCTGATCCAATTAATTTTCCATTTAATTCAGGGATAACTAGACCGATAGCCTTAGCTGCTCCTGTTGTATTTGGAACGATATTAATAGCTGCTGCACGAGCACGTCTTAAATCACCCTTACGATGAGGTCCATCAAGAACCATTTGGTCTCCAGTATATGCATGGATAGTTGTCATAATTCCTGATTGAATTGGTGCTAACTTGTTTAATGTATTTGCCATAGGTGCTAGGCAGTTTGTTGTACAAGAAGCTGCAGAAATAATTTGATCATCCTTAGTTAATGTCTCATTATTTACTGAGTATACAATAGTCTTAAGATCCTTACCAGCTGGTGCTGAAATAACAACCTTCTTAGCTCCTGCTTGAATGTGAGCCATAGACTTTTCCTTTGATGTATAGAAACCAGTACACTCAAGTACTACATCAACGTCTAATTCTCCCCAAGGAAGCTCAGCTGCATTAGCCTTAGCGTAAATCTTGATTTCCTTTCCATTTACAATGATAGAATCTTCTGTTGCTTCAACAGTTCCGTTATATCTACCTTGTGATGAATCATACTTTAATAAATGAGCTAACATCTTAGGGTTAGTTAAGTCGTTGATTGCAACTACTTCATATCCCTTTGCTCCAAACATTTGTCTAAATGCTAGACGTCCAATACGTCCAAAACCATTAATGGCTACTCTTACTGACATATTTTTATTCCTCCTAAATGTGTAAGTGAATTTTTTTATTTCGCAAATATTTTAACACGATTATTTTTTTAAATCAATAAGTTTTAAAATGTAAAACATTTATTACACTATGTAAACGTTTTAGTTGTTAATAAATGCCTTCTTTAAACGGCCTATAAATTCAATATTATTTTGTGCCATTTTTACTGAATGATTTGAATATCTTACTCTTAATGACTTAAAATTTGTAAGTCTATAAGAAGTATTATCAACAGTAACCCAAGTGTCTTGAGATTCGTTATTCTCAATAGTTATTACTTTATCTGAACTTAACAATAATGGAGAGGATAATGTACGATAAGCCCTTGAATTAATAGAGGCAATCTCTGTTAATTGAAAGCACTTAAGTGCAGGATCTATTACACTACCATGAAGTGATTTATTATATCCTGTTGAACCAAATGGAGATGAAATACAAAGTCCTGTACCTCTAAAAAGTTCTAACTCTTCTCCGTTTACAGATACATCAACAATAAGTGTACGTGTAGGGTTAATACATGTAACCTCATTTAAAGCAACTCCTGAAAAAGTATCTAACGCAGTCTTAACTTCATAATCAATTAACCCTACAGTTTCAGTATCATATTTGCCACTATTAATCATTGCGGCGACTTTATCTAATTCTTCTACTGTAAAATTAGTTATAAATCCTAAATGACCTGTATTAACAGAAAATATAGTAATATCATCAGCTCTAGATGAATATGTATGAAGAGTTTTTAATATAGTACCATCTCCTCCAATAGAGATAACTATATCAGGATTTTCTTCATCGTATTCTATATTTATTTTCTTTTTCATTATTTCAGCAAGTTCTAGTGAATATTCATCTTGCTTAGTAACTATTGTATAATGCATAAAAATCACCGCTATTATTTTAACATAATACTTGATATTTTAAAAGATTAATACGATAATTTAGGTATGGAGGGGATTATATTGAAAACATCTCTAGAAATTGAATTTAAAACATTTATCACAGAAGATAAATATAATGAATTATTATCTAAACTTAAACAAGAAGATAATATATTAATACAAACTAATCATTATTTTGATGATACACTGGGTACTCTTGAAAGTGAAAAAAAGGTTCTTCGTATAAGACAAAAAGGTGATCAATATAAGCTTACTAAAAAAAGTAAGTCAGTTGATGGAAATATTGAAAATCACATTTATTTAGCAAAAGATGAAGCTTTAGATATGCTTAAAAATGGATTTGACGCAAGCATAATAAATGAACCTATAAATGTTAAAAAAGTAGCTGAGCTTACTACATATAGAACAAAGTTTCAATATAAATCAGGATATGTTTTTTTAGATAAATCAATTTATAACAATAAAACTGATTATGAACTTGAATATGAAGCAGATAATAAATTAATTGGTCAAAAGGAATTTAAGGAAATATTAGCTGAATTTAATATAACATTTAATCCATCATATTCTAAGTTTAAAAGAGCACTTGGCAAATAAGACTTGATTATTCTTTTAAATAATGATAATATAACGGTGAAGATTAAAGTATTTTATGTTCTTTAAATAAGATTATGATCAAATACTAAATCTTGTCTCCTTTCTAGTAGGGGTTAATCTCTACTATCATAAAAGGTTCCTAAATATTTAGGAGCCTTTTTTGTTTTATAGTAATAATTTAAAAGCTTAGCAATGCTAAGCCTCATTCTTAATATTTTCAAGTTGATCTTTAAGTGCATTAATATATTCACACTTAGTATTATCATCCTTACATGTATCAAGAACCATTTTTTGTCTTATTTCGTGTGGTGAAAATGTAGTAATTTCATCATCATCATATCCAACTTGAAATTTTTCATCCTCAATAATTATAGGTCTACGTAATACCGATGGATTTTGAATAATGAATTCTACAAGTTCATTAAACTTCATAGATTCAATATCTACTCCTGAAGCTAAAATAACTTTACTACGTGTAGATATAATATCTTCAAATCCATTTTCTGAATTTTTAAGAATTTTTACAATATCATCTCTTTGTAGAGGTTGTTTAAACATATTAATTTCTTTATATTGAACTTTGTTGTCCTCTAACCATTTAATTGCCTTTTTACAAGAAGCACAGCTATTTGTTGTATATATTGTAACCATTATTTATCACCATCAATTCTAATTTTATTATATCATAGACTTTTCTTTATGAAAATAAGGCTATTAAAAAAGTTTTTAAGTTCTTTTTAAAATATAATTAATTAACATATTTTATACACTCTACATTAATAATATTTTAATATTTTTTGCATATTATAAGCGTAAAAAAACACATCAGATTTCAATATCCAATGTGTTTCTTTATTTAAAGAATTAATCTTCTAATGTAGCCCATGCAAAATACTTATATCCTAGTGGTGATGCATATACATTACCAAGTTTTGTATTTTGTAACCAGTTATCAACATAGTTATAAATTGGAGCGATAACTCCTGTAGACATTAATAATGTCTCTGCCTTATGCATTAATTTATAACGAGTATCTTTATCTTGTTCTTTCTTGATATATCCAATTAGAACATCATAAGTTTGTGCCCAAGTTCCTGTAAGCTTAGAATATTTTCCAATTCCAGATAAATCAATTGTATATGTATAACTTGCTGCTGCATCTTTTCCTAATTGACAATCGTTATTTCCAGATTCTGTAATCCACATATCTAAGAATGAAATAGGATCATTATAGTCAGCAAGCCATCCATTACGAGCCGCATCATAGTTACCTTGTTTACGAGTAGTAACGAAGTTAGCCCAATCCATTGTATTAACAGTTACTGTAATTCCATATTCTGCGAATTGTGCTTTAATAGCAGCTGCAATACTTTCATGTCCAGTACCAGTATTAACAGAATAATTTATAGTAGGAACTCCACTAAATTTCTTAGTAGTGTCATCATATGTATATCCTGCTGCCTTAATATACTCTATAGCCTTAGCAACATTTGATGTATAATCATTTGCATTTCCTGTCCATCCTGAACCATCTTCATTATCTCCGTTATGGTCAACGAATTCTCCACCTTGTGGATCAGTTAAACCTGCTCCTACAAATCCTGTAGAAGGAGTTTGACCTTCACCTGTTACTGTATCACAAATATATTTACGATTAATTAATAATGATAAACCTTTACGTAAATTTTCTCCTTGTGCTTGAGTTAATCCGTTGAATGTAGATGCATTAATATTGAAACAAACATAATAAGTTCCAAGTTGTCCCATTACATGATAATCAGCTTTATCTTTGTATTCAGCAACTGTATCTTTAGCCAATGTATCAATTAATGATAATGATCCTGTCATATATTGACCAAGAGTAGCTGATTCATCATCTGAGAATACGAAATCAATCTTTTTAGTTGTAACATTATCTGTATCCCAATAGTTTTCGTTCTTTTCAACAACCATTTGAACATCTCTTTCAAATGATGTTAATTTATATGCTCCTGAAGATACACATTTTGATGGATCAATTGCCCATGCACCATCTTTATCTAGATTCCATGCATCATGTACAACAGCATATGCTGGGAATGCACATAATTCATAGAAATATGGATACTCTAGAGTTGTTGTGACTACAACTTTATCAGTTCCATCTGCCTTAACATTAAGGAATGACTTCTCATCTCCAGCCTTTAATGTTCCGGCTTCACTCTTTTCGTTCATAGAATTATATCCATCAATAACTTCGAACATATAACCATAGTCTGCATCTAATCCTTCAACAGTTCCTACAGAATATGATGCTGCACGGTTCCATGAATCAACAACGTCTTGAGCAACAATATCATCACCATTGCTGAATTTAATACCATCACGTAATTCAAAAGTGTATGTAGCCTTTCCGTCACTTGCGATTGTTGGTGTTGGTAAACTTTCAGCTAGGTCAGCTGCTAATTCTAGACTTCCGTCTTTACCTGGTACGTATCTTACTAATCCTGCAAATAAATGAGCATCATAAGTTCCACCATCTACTGTAGTGTTTAATGCAGGGTCAACTTTATCTGGTGTTGAAGCTAAGCATACTTTTAATTCTTCTAGCATACTTTTTTCATCTTTGTTACATGATACTAACGCAACTGTTGCAACAAAGCTCATAACACCACATGTTAATATTTTTGTAGCTTTCATTTTATCTTCCTCCTCATTATATTAAATGAAATTATATATATTAATACATTTACCATTCACAAAGGCTGGGCAAAACCTTTGCGTTATGGTAAGTATATTAATCAAATTAAT
Organism: uncultured Anaeroplasmataceae bacterium; assembly: GCA_964544095.1. Taxonomy (GTDB): domain Bacteria; phylum Bacillota_I; class Bacilli_A; order Acholeplasmatales; family Anaeroplasmataceae; genus UBA3206. The sequence continues at coordinate 31,911 of CAZJAM010000003.1, forward strand.
TAAACTTCTTCTTCAAATGAATCATTCGCATCATTTTGAACAAGAATACAAGAAACGAAATGTCCTGGCTTTACTTCTTGTAAAGTTGGAACTTCAGTTTTACATCTTTCACATGCTCTTGGGCATCTAGTTCTAAATGGACATCCTGATGGTACATTTAGTGGTGATGGAACATCTCCCTCTAGAATAATACGCTTATTAGCACGTGCAGTCTTAGGATCTGGTTGAGGTACTGCTGATAGTAATGAAATTGTATAAGGGTGAAGGGCACCATTAAATAATTCATTGGTTTCAGCAAGTTCTACAACTTTACCTAAATACATAACAGCAATTCTATCAGAGATATGACGTACAACAAGTAAGTCATGTGCTATGAATAGATATGTTAATCCAAGTTCATTTTGAAGGTCTTCAAATGTATTGATAACCTGAGCTTGAATTGATACGTCTAGAGCTGATACTGGTTCATCACACACAATAAATTGTGGATTTACAGCTAGCGCTCTTGCAATACCAATACGTTGTCTTTGTCCTCCAGAGAATTCATGCGCATAACGTGTTGATTGTTCTGGAGAAAGTCCAACTTTCTTCATTAATTCAAGAACCTTAGAACGTCTTTCTTCTTTAGTTGAATATAGGTGGTTTACATCTAGTGGTTCAGCTATTATATCTTGAACAGTCATACGAGGGTTCAATGATGAATATGGATCTTGGAATACCATTGTACATTGCTTACGGAAATTCTTCATTCTATATTTTGCAGAAGATTTAACTCTTTTCTTAGATGTCTTGTATGCATCTATTATATCATTTTTTGCATCAATATACGAATAATATTTAGATTCTTGTCTAATATTCTTAATATCAGCCTTTAAAGCGGATTTTATTTCGTTTTTAGTTTCTTGATATTTTCCGTAGGCTTTTGATTTTTCAATATGGTAGTCAGCAATGATTTTTTCATACATTACTCTTTCTTCTACCCAATTGTCTTTCTTAGTCTGCTTCTTATTTGAAGAGGATGCAAGTTTTTGCTTATCTTCACTCTTCTTTTCTTGAAGTTTAACCATTGCTTCATTCTTTGCTTCTTTAGCTGCTTCAAGTTTTGGAAGCATTTCTTGCTTAGCAGAAGCAATATTTTTATTTGCTTCTTCTTTAAGAACTGCAACCTTACTATCAACATCACTAGTTGATGGATCAGTTGACTTTTCTACTACTTCAAGTTTAGATAAAGCTTCATTTTTAGTTGCCTCTATAGACTCTAATTTTGATGTGATTTCAGCTTTCTTCTCTTCATATTTTTGATCGTATTTTTCATTTAATGCAGCAATATCTACTTGAAGATTTCTTTGAAGTTCTTGGCGATATTCTACTAATTTTTGATTAACTAAAGCATATGCCTCTGCCTTAGTGTTTTTAAATTCAGTAACATCAAGACTAGCTTTCTTTGCAGAAAGTTCCTCATTAACTTTATCAAATTCAATCTTCTTTTGATCTTTAAACTTCTTGTTTGAATCAAATTTAAGCATTCTTAACTCAAATTTTCTTTCTTTTTGAATCTTTTTAAGATCAGAAAATGCACTAATAGACATACCTTCAAATATAACATCTCCAGATGAAGGGTTATATAAGTTCATAATAGAACGACCAAGAGTAGTCTTTCCACATCCTGATTCTCCTACGACTCCAAGTGTTTCACCCTTCTTAATAGAGAATGATACATTATCTACTGCCTTAAGTGGAGTAGTCTTAAAGAAACCTGTAGTTATATCAAAATACATCTTTAAATTTTTAACTTCTAGAAGTGTATCATCTTGCTTAATTTCATTATTATTCTGCATCAGTTGATACCTCCTTATCTACATTTTCTAAATTGTCACTAGAATTAGCTAATTCTAACTCACCCTTATCATAAAGTTCTTTTGCATACATGAAGCAAGAACATTTATGCATATCGTTTACTACCATTTCATCAGGATATTGTTTTAAGCATATCTTCATTGCATGTGGGCATCTTGGACAGAAAGCACATCCTTCAGGTAAGTTTAATAAATCTATTGCATTACCTGATATTGGGACAAGTCTTTCACCTTTATTATCATTTGTTGGGATAGAACGAAGTAATCCTTTAGTATATTCATGTTTAGGATTATAGAAAATTTCATCAGCAGTTCCACGCTCAACAATCTTTCCACCATACATAACAATAACCTCATCGCATAGTTCAGCAACTACTCCTAGGTCATGTGTAATTAAAATAACAGCCATTCCCATTTTCTTTTGAATATCTTGAATAAGATCTAGAATTTGAGCTTGAATTGTTACATCCAAAGCTGTTGTAGGCTCATCAGCTATAAGTAAATCTGGTTCACAGCATAAAGCCATCGCAATCATAATACGTTGAAGCATTCCTCCTGAGAATTCAAATGGATATTGTTTCAAACGCTTTTCAGGAGAGTTAATTCCAACAAGTTGAAGCATTTCAATAGCACGAGCATTTGCTTCTGCTCTTGAAAGTTTAACTTCCTTAGTTGAATCAACATAAGTTACAACTTTTTTACCATTTTCATCAACTGAAACTTGTTTAACCTTACAAGCTACAGTCTTTCTTCTGTGAAGCATGATTGCCTCACGCAATTGGTTACCAATTGAATATACTGGGTTTAAGGAAGTCATTGGGTCTTGGAATATAATAGATATTTTTCCACCACGAATTTTAGCAAGTTCTTTTTCAGGAAGACCTATAAGTTCCTTACCTTCTATTTTTACTGAACCACCAACAATTTTACCTGGTGAAGATAATATTTGCATTAAAGAATATGCAGTAACTGATTTACCAGAACCTGATTCTCCTACAATACCTAAAATTTTACCTTTATCTACATTAAAATTAGAACCATCTACACTCTTTACCTCACCTGCAGGTATAAAGAATGAAGTACGTAAATCTCTTACTTCTAAAAAGTGCTCATAAGATGGTTTTTCTAAAACAGTTTCTTCTTTATTTTCCATCTTACTCACCTACTTTCTTAATCTTGGATCAAATGCATCTCTTAATGCATCTCCAAGTAAATTCAACGCTAAAACTATTAAACATATACTTCCAGCTGCAATATATAATCTATATCCATAGAATAACATTACAGATAAATTTGAAGCATCTGAGGCAAGTGAACCAAGAGATGGCATTGGAAGTGATACTCCTAATCCTACATAGCTTAAGAATGATTCAGTAAATATTGCCGAAGGAATTTGAAGTGCAGTCATTACTATAATAATAGATACACAGTTTGGTAATAAATGCTTGAAAATAATTTTTACTGGTGAAGTACCAATAGTACGAGCAGCTAGAACGAATTCTTGTTTCTTAATAGCCATAATTTGACCACGAACCATACGTGCCATACCTACCCAATAAAGCAGTCCATATACTATAAATATAGAAATCATACCGACTCCAATTGGCTCTAACCATGTTCCTTCAATTTTATCTCCTAAAGTAGCTTTTAATACAACAGATAATAAAATAATAATAAGCATATCAGGTAAAGAATAAATTATATCTACTATACGCATCATAATCATATCTACTTTACCACCAAAATATCCTGCAATTGAACCATAAATTGTTCCAATAATAAATACTATAATTGAAGCAAAGAATCCTACTGCAAGTGATACACGCATTCCATAAACTACTCTTATAAAATAGTCTCTTCCTAAATCATCTGTTCCAAACAAATGAGGCCATACGGATTCTCCTGTTGATTTTAAATATTTTTCATATTCACTTAATTGTAAAGGTTTTAAATTAGTAAATGAATTACTGTTGCCAGCCGCTATCCAAGCGTCATATTTGTCACCAGCATAAACATTTATCTCTAACTGATCTCCATATGCATAAGGCCAAAACATTGGAATAAATATTGCAGCCAATATCATAATGGCAAGAACTACTATACAAATAATCGCAATTGGATTATGAAATAATCTTTTAAATCCATCTTTCCAGAAAGATGCTGCTGGTCTCATTTTCGCAGATTGAATTTTTTCTTCTTCTAATGCTGGAATAAAGTTATCTAGATTTGGTTGTAACGAAAATATATTTTTCTTCATATAAATACCCCCTACTCTAAGTCAACTCTTGGATTAGCAACTTTATATAAAATATCACTAATCAAAATAAATATTACTACTAAAATTGAGCAGAATACAGTTGTTCCCATAATCATTGGATAATTTAAAGCATTAATTGCCTGTACTAAAGCTCTTCCAAGTCCTGGAATCGAGAATATCTTTTCAACAACTAATGATCCAGTCAAAATGTAGGCAATCATAGGTCCAGCATATGTAATGACTGGAGTTAATGAATTTCTTAAGGCATGTTTAAATAAAACCTTCATAGGACTAACTCCTTTTGCACGCGCTGTACGAATATAATCTGCTTCTAACGCATCTAAGGTAGAAGTTCTTGTTAAACGAATAATATACGCCATTGGATATAACGATAATGTTAAAACTGGCAATACATATTTAGTCACTTCATTTGTTGTACCAAAATTTACTGGGAAAATTTGTACTTTAACGCAAAACCAATAAAATAAGAATGCCGCAATTACAAAAGATGGGAATGCAACCATAGCAGTAGAGAAAATCATAATTATTTTATCCCATATTTTTCCTCTATTTACAGCAGCAATAACTCCAAAGAATATTCCTATAATAATTGCAAAGAATGCTGCAAGTAAACCATTTACTGCAGAAACTTTGAAACCATCCCATATTATATCCATAACTGGGGTTCCTGAATGTTTTAAAGAAATTCCATAATTGAATCTAAATGCATTCACTAAATATTTAAGCCATTGAACTACAAGTGGCTTATCAAGACCATATCTTTTATTTAAAGCTGCAAGTCTTTCTTCAGTCATTCCCTTTTCTGTTAAGAAAGGAGAACCTGGCAACGCTTGCATAACAAAAAATGTTATTGTAATTACAGCTGCTATAGTAACTATGGCCATCAATAATCTTTTTACTATATACATAGCTGTTTTTGAATTCATAATTATTCCTCCTAATGACTTTTAAGTCTCAATTATTTCAAAATAATTTTTAAAAATAATATATCCTATTGTATTACAAATTATACTTTGTTGTCAATTAAAGTGTCTTTTTATTGCGAACATTTTTGAATAAAATTTATTATATTTGTTCTTTATATAACAAAAACACATTTAAATATAAAATTTTATTGCTATTTTTTCCCGGATTTTATCAATCACTTTAACACAATTGACAAAAAAAGCACATTATAATATAATTATTGCAAACGGTGAGATGGGAATAGTAATTAACACCTAGCAAAATAGAGAAAAGACGGTTGGTGAAAGTCTTTGCTAAGGATTTTGAATGGGCCCAATTGAGTGAACCTAGAAGCTTCCGTATTCCTGCGTTAAAGGTTTTGAGAGTCTATATATTTTACATATATAGGAATTAAGGTGGAACCGCGAGCTATTCGTCCTTATTGGAATTTTTTTCCAACAAGGTTTTTTTATTTTTTAAGGAGTGTATATTATGAAAAGATTATTATCTGGAATTCAGCCAAGTGGTACTATTACTCTTGGAAATTATATAGGAGCTATTAAAAACTTTGTAAAATTACAAAATGAACTTACAGACATTGAATTCTTTGTCTTCATTGCAGACCTTCATGCAATAACAGTTGATCAAGATAAATTAAAGCTAAGAGAAAACATACGTTCTCTTGCGGCAATTTATATAGCTTGTGGCTTAGACCCAGAAAAGGTACATTTATTCATTCAATCTGAAGTACCTGCACACGCTATGCTTGGTTATGTGATGGAATGTACATCATATATTGGTGAAATGGAACGTATGACTCAATATAAAGATAAGAAAGTAAAGCAAGTTGAAGGTGTTCACTGCTCACTTCTTACATATCCTGCACTAATGGCTGCAGACATTCTTCTATATGATACTGATTTAGTTCCTGTAGGTGAAGATCAAAAACAACATCTAGAACTTACACGTAATCTTGCTCAAAGATTTAATCAAAAATATGGTGATACTTTTACAGTTCCTGAAGCATATATTGCTAAAGAAGGTGCAAAGGTTATGTCTTTACAAGATCCTACTAAGAAAATGTCTAAATCAGACCCTAACCCTAAGGGATATATTGCCTTACTTGATGATGAGGCTATAATAAGAAAGAAAATAATGTCTGCTGTTACTGACTCAGTAGGTACTATTGCATATGACCCTAAAGAAAGACCTGGTATTTCAAACCTTCTTACAATCTATGATGTATTTAGTGGTGAAGGAATTGATAATATTTGTAAAAAATATGAAGGTAAGGGATATGCTGAATTCAAAGCTGACCTTGCTCAAATTGTAGTAGATGCAATACGTCCAATTCAAGAAAAATATAATGCTTTAATCAAATCTGATGAACTTGATAAGATTCTTGATGAAGGAAGAGATTATGCATCAAAGATTGCATTCAAGAAAATTTCTAAGGTTTATAATAAAATAGGCCTTGGAAGAAAAAGATAAAAGGTGATGTAAATGACAGCATTAGAAATTACATTAATTGTAGTTGCCTCTGTTGTTGGATTCAATATTATATTATTCTTTATGATATGGCTATTTGGTAGATCATATTGGAAATCTATAAAAGAAAGAGATCCAGCCGCAAGACATTTTCTACAAATTATTCTTACATATCCAGGAGTGCATGCCTTAATATGGTATCGTATTGCTCACTTCTTTTGGATAATTCATTTCAAACTTCTTGCAGAAATTATTACATATCTTGTAAGATGCCACATTAATATTGAAATACACCCAGGTGCTAAAATAGGTAAGCACTTCTTCATTGACCATGGAACAGGTGTTGTAATTGGTGAAACTTCTATTATTGGAGATAATGTTACAATGTACCATGGTGTTACACTTGGTGGTCATGGTACAGAGCATGGTAAAAGACACCCAACAGTTGGAAACAACGTTATGATTGGCGCAGGTGCTACAGTACTTGGCGCTATAACAATTGGTGATAGCGCAAAAATTGGAGCTAACGCAACAGTATTAAATGATGTGCCAGATGGCGCAACAATTATTGGTGTTAAAGGAACAATTAAAGATGTATAAAATTAAAAGCACATTTTCTAGATGTGCTTTTGTTTTATATTATATTAAAATTCATAATTATAGGCAACTCTTTCAGATACAAGAGGTCTTAAATGTTTTCCAAATTCAACATGAATTGGGTCGTCTTTATAAGCCTTTAATTCAGATTCATTGTTATATACAACATTTAGGCAAATATCATGAGTTGTACCATCAAGCTTATCTATAACAAAGTCTAATTCTTTAACTCCGTTAATTTTTTTAAGTGTTTCTGATAACTCCTTAAGGTCTTCGAGTTCTTTTCTTGAAACTCCTTCTTTAACTTTCCAAATAACAATATGTCTAATCATAATTATCCCTCCATAACTTTATTGTATTTTGTTTCTATACCATTTTCGTTTATTGTAGTATTTTCAAACACTATATCTTTACACATAGAAAGTTTTAAGGCATTTTCTGCAGTAATATATGAATCCTTAATAGTAATATTTGTAATTGTATCCTTTGTAATACCTTCTATTACTATTCCTTTCTTTGAATAATCGCATAACGCATTATCAATTATAATATTTTTAAAATATGGAACATCTAGAGGATCCTCATTTATTACACTTTCCTTACCCTCAACACCAATTGATGTTAATGCATATCCCATTGTAAATATTATAGCCTCTTCCTTAATATCAAGCATACGTGTATTCTTAATAGTAATATTCTCTACTACTCCACCACGTCCTAATGCTGATTTAAATCTAATACCAACATCAGTACCTATGAATGTATTGTTTTCAACTAAAACATTCTTTACTCCACGGCTCATCTCAGATCCTACTACAAATCCACCATGTGCTTCAAACACTTTACAATCATGAATCCATACATTTTGACATGGAACTTTTATTGATCTTGCTTCTCTATTTTTTCCAGCCTTAACGCAAATTCCATCATCTCCAACTTCAAATGTAGAATTTGAAATCTCTACGTTATTACAAGATTCAATATCTATACCATCACCATTTTGAGCATAGAATGGATTTTTTACAAGCACATTTCTTACAGTTAAATTTTCTGTAAATAAAGGATGAATATTCCATGCAGGAGAATTAGAGAATACTACACCATCTAATAATACTTTATTACATTTATAAATAGATACAAGTACAGGTCTATACATATCCCAGTATTTTGAAGCCTCAGCTAAATCTTTTTTATCTCCAGCCTTAATACCTTCAAGGATATTTTCATTAGGATACCATATAGTAGTTTCCTTAAGAGTATCACAAACATTAGATATCTTTAAATGTGCATCCCATTGTTTATCAGTAAGCTTCCATTTTTTAATAGGTCTCCACTTATCTCCAGACCCATCAATAACACCATTACCAATAATACCTACATTATTACATTTTTGCATCATTATAGGAGATATGCATCTTATTCTTTTTATACCTTCCCAATCATACATATATAGTGGATAATCTTCTTTTGTTTTTGTAAACTTTAGAATAGAACCACTCTCCATTTTAAGACAAACATTATCCTTAAAATGAATAGGGCCTGTTAAAAATAATCCTCTAGGAATTATTACATATCCGCCACCATTTTTATTACATTCATTAATCGCATTATTAATGGCGTCCTTATTATTAAATATTCCGCCTTCTTTTGCTCCAAACGATAGTATATTATATTCTTTATCTAAAAAATTTGGTAAAATTACTTTCATATTCAAAACCTCACAAATTGATTATATTATAAATGGATAAATATTTATAGGAATAATTAGCACAAAAAAGGCCACATTTTTAAAATGTAGCCATTTGTTCTATTTTGAATCATATGTTACAGCATAAATGCCAAATAATCCTGCACAGAATCCACCCATAATAGTAATATAAACACCATTAAGTAATTCTGGAGTTAATGAGAATCCATTATCTTGAGTAATTGTATTTGTTTTAACAAATATAATATTTAAAACAAATATTGATATTGCGCATATAATAATAAGTACACTTAACATTACTGATATAATATGAAATGGTTTTCTCTTTTCTAAAGCAATTGAAGCACTAGAAAATAATACTATTATATTTAGAAATGATGTTGTAAGAATTCCTATGTAACAATATTTTACAATTACTGCAAATCTATCATCAAATTCAGCAAAGTTACCACTAAATCTCGCGGTATCAAACGCACCAAAGACTCTCGCATCCACTGTAGGTTTTAAGTCTCCCATCGCAATATTTAAATTCCAAAACTTAAAGAACATAGCTGTAAGAATTAATATGAAACCAATTAAAGCTAATGTTCTAAAGAAATATTTATTTACATTCATATTCCTCTACTCCTTTACAAGTACACCACAACATTCAGTATGTATTGAATGACTAAATAAATCAAAAGGTGTAACTTCTAATATTTTATATCCGTTATCACATAATATTTTTATATCTCTGGCAAATGTAGATGTCTTACAAGATATATATACTATTTTCTTTATGCCAGATTTTATTACTGTGTCTAAGAATTTTTTGTCACAACCTTTTCGTGGTGGATCAAAAACTATTACATCAATATGTTTATCTTTAACAAGATTTTCTATTAAATCTTCACATTTGCCACAATAAAAATCTGCATTAGTGATGTTGTTTAATTTCATATTGCCAAGCGCATTATCCACTGCTTCCTTAACTACTTCAATACCATATACAAATTTTGCATGTTTCGCAATATTTAAAGATATTGAACCTATTCCACAATATGCATCAAGCACAACATCGCTTTCTTTAATATTAGCATAATTTATAGCTTTTTGGTATAGATTTTCGCATTGTTTGTGATTTATTTGTAAAAAAGAATTAGGATGGACATTAAATAATAGGCCATTAATATTTTCAACTAAATATCTTTCACCAAACAATAATCTATAATCATCTTGTAATACAACATTAGTCATTTTATCATTAATATTTAAATAAATTGAAATGCAATCTTTAAATTTATTATTGATATCTATTGCCATATTTTTAAATTCAGGCAAATATTTGGTTGCCACAAGCACAACCATAATCTTATTATACGAAGATACTCTAAGCATTACATTACGAATTATACCCTTGTTTTTACTCTCTTTATATACCTCTATTTTATACTTTTTTATAAGATCTTTTATATATGAAATAATATCTCTTGAAATAGATGGTTCTATCATGCATCCATTTGATTTAACTATTTTATGAGATTTCGCTTCATAAAATCCAGATATTATCTCTCCGTTTTCCTCACCAAATGGCACAATTATCTTATTACGATATTCATAAGGATTAGGATTTGGAATACAATCGTTAACTTTAGGATCAAATCCTGATATCTTATGAATTGTTCTTTTTACAAGGTCTGTTTTATATTTAAGCTGAAGATTATATTTCATATGCATAATATTACAACCACCACATGTTTTGTAATATGGGCATATATTATATTCTCTTTCGCTTGATGATTCTAATATTTCAAGATTGTCTGCAAAAACTAAATTTTTAGTAATTCTTGTAATACGTGCTTTTATAACCTCACCTGGTAAGGCATTATCTACAAATACTGGCTTATTCTCATAATGGGCTATTCCAAGACCTTCTGAATCATAATCAGTGATATTAAGTTTTATAATATCATTTTCTTTCATTATTTTACCTCACCTTTAAGCTCTAATAACACATCACGTACTTGAGCTGCCATTTCGAAGTTAAGATCTTTAGCATATTGCCTCATCTCATCTTCAAGTTCTAATATTAATCTTTGCTTATCATCTCTAGATAACTTATTCTTATCAAGCTTATTCTCTAATGCTTCATCAACATGTACTGTAACACTATCTCTTATATCTTTAATAATAGTTTTTGGGATAATATTATGTTCTTTATTATATTCCATTTGTATTTGACGACGTCTTTTAGTTTCATCAATCGCTTCACGCATTGAATCACTAATTGTATCTGCATACATTATAACCTTACCTTCACTATTACGTGCTGCACGTCCAATAATTTGGATTAAAGAGCGAGTAGAACGTAAGAAACCCATTTTATCGGCATCAAGAATAGCTACAAGTGATACTTCTGGTAAATCTAATCCTTCTCTTAAAAGATTAATACCTACAAGTACATCATATTTACCAAGTCTTAAATCTCTTAATATTTCTAAACGCTGTAATGCCTTAATTTCTGAATGAAGGTATGCGACTTTAAGATTCATTTGTTTAAAGTAAGCTGTTAAATCCTCACTCATTTTAATAGTAAGAGTTGTAACAAGAACTCTTTCCCCTTTTTTAGCACGTTCTACAATTTCTTTATATAAATCATCTATTTGCCCCATAACACCTCTTACCTCAATAACTGGGTCAAGAAGTCCTGTAGGACGAATAAGTTGTTCAACAACTGGATTATTATCCCTCATTTCATAATCTCCTGGAGTTGCGGAAACATAAATTATTTGATCAAGCTTTTGTTCAAATTCATCAAATTTAAGTGGTCTATTATCAAGTGCACTAGGTAATCTAAATCCATAATCTACAAGAGTTGTCTTACGAGCTCTATCACCATTATACATTCCTCTTATTTGAGGAATTGCAACATGTGATTCATCAACAAATAATATAAAATCTTTATCAAAGAAATCAATAAGAGTAGATGGAGTTTCTCCTTCTTCTCTTAATGCCATATGACGAGAATAATTTTCAACACCATTACATGTTCCCATTTGTTCAAGCATTTCTATATCATATTCAGTACGACTAGCGATTCTTTCCTCTTCAAGTGGCTTACCATTATCCTTAAAGTATTTTATTCTTTCACTTAATTCTGCCTTTATTCTTTTAATAGCTTCCCCTAATTTATCTTTAGACGTTACAAAGTGAGTCGCACTAAATATATTAACATATTCCACTGTATCTATTGCCTTACCAGATAGTACATCAAATATTCTAATTCTCTCTAATTCATCATCAAAGAATTCAAGACGCACACCATTTTTATGTTCTGATGGTGGTATTATCTCAATAGTATCTCCATGTACTCTAAATGTACCTCTCTGTAAATCTATTTCATTTCTTGAATATTGAAGTGATACTAACTTTTCAATTAATTCTTTTCTTTCGTATTCCTCTCCCTTTCGTAAAGTCATCATTGATCCTACATAATCTTCCTTAGAACCAATTGAATAAATACAAGATACTGATGCGACTATTATTACATCATCAAAATCAATTAAAGATGATGTTGCAAAGTGACGCATCTCATCTATTTCTTCATTTATTCTTGCGTCTTTTTCTATATATGTATCAGAGGTTACTACATAAGCTTCAGGCTGATAATAATCATAATATGAAATAAAATAACATACATGATTATTAGGAAACATTGCCTTAAGTTCTGAATACATTTGACCTGCAAGAGTTTTATTAGGCTCAAGAATTAATGCCTTCTTACCTGTTCTTTTAATAACATTTGCGATAGTAAAGGTTTTACCAGAACCAGTAACGCCTTTTAATACTTGTTCCTTCAGACCATTTTCTATTCCTTCAGATAGTGTGTTTATAGCACGTGGCTGATCGCCTGTTGGATTAAATTTAGATACCAATTCAAAATTTGCCATAACCACTACCTACTTCCTTAATTTAATTCTAATTGTTGTGACATCACTTGATTGTATTAAATGAGGCTCTACAGATATAACCTTATCACCTAATGTTTTACTACCTCTAAGCCATGATCTTATCGCTGTACCATTATTTGAGCCATGAATTACATTTAAAATAGTAATTCTATTTTTATAACAATCATCAATTGTCTCTAAAATTCTTTTTTTAGCTTCAAGTCTTAACATTCCATGTACATCAAGTTCCATAACAACACCACCTATCTATTATATTAAATTTAGAAAAAATTATCATTTAAATTATGAATCTTTATAAAGAAGTTTAGGATTATAGTCTAAAATATAAAAACCACAAGTACAAATCACATAAACAAATGAGTTGCTTAATAAAGTATCACATTGTTTTTTTAACAATATAATATCATTATACACTTCATTATTAATGATTATATTTGCCTTTTTTAAATTTTCTTTTATGACAATGTCACATTCTTCTTTTGAATTTGCAAATTTTCTATAATCTCCATCGCGAGACATTTTATTAACAATAGATTTATAATTAGTAATCTCTTTTTTATTTACTACATAATTTAAAAAATTCGGATCAGGAATAGATGCCATATGATAAAAAGATTCAACCATTGGATAATTAATATATAGTTTTCCTGTGTCAGATGATTCGGAAAAATATTCAAGCATTTCTATTATTTTGTTTGATGTAAATAAATTATCTTGTGGATCAAAATCAAAAATTAAAATTATATCAGAATAATTTATATCTAATTTTTCCCTTTTTTCTAAATTTTTTTCATTCTCTTTTAATAATTGCAATAAGTCCATTGAATAAGGATCTTTATTTTCAAACATTTCCTTATATAATGTGTAAATATTTGTATTATATGAAACTATCTCATGACTATCATCTATATGATAAAGCTCAAACAATTTATTCATTAGCCTTACATCAGTCTTCTCGCCTTCAACTAAAACTAAAATTTTAGTTTTATTGTCCATTTGTAAATTCTCCACTTTTGAACAATTTTTCTAAATTATGACCTTCTCTTAATTCTCTATTAGTTGCGTTACAAAAATTGTTAATTTTATTTTTAGTCATTATATAGCAGCAATCAGGACGTGTTATTTTATTTGTAAGTAAATCTGTATTATGTGTTGTTAACATCATTTGGAAATTATTTTCATTTAATATCTTAATTAAATTTTCTGAAGACTCATAATGTAAAAAAGCGTCAAATTCATCTATAAATAAGAATGATATTTTATCAAATGCAGTAATCTTCCAAATATAGAATAAAAACAAAGACATTGTTCCTGTTGAAGCTAGTGAAACAAATGGCGCTTTATTTTTACCTTCGTTATATAATGCAAAAAGTTCATGAATACCATTTATAGATTCAAATTTTAAATCATAATCAAGTCCATTACTTTTCAAAAAGCATTCAAAATCTTTTAATTTTCCACTTTCATATAATTTTTCAACCAATGAAGAATCACCATTAGTAAAACCAGAATAAGAATTACCTTCTGATAAACTTCTATACCATAACATATTTTCAACAAATTGAACCATTTTTGTAATCATTGGAATACTATTAGTTGGTGTGTTTCTATAAATATATTTAACTATGGATAATTTATTATCAATCAAATCAATATTTAAACTATTTATTATATTTTTATCAATAAATTGATGGTCTCTATCAAAATAATCATAATCAATTATCGTTTTATCATTAATTTTTAAAATTTCTTTTTGTAAATCATTTCTATTTCTTTTCTCGTAATAATATTCAACAAAATCATTACCGAATTTAAAGATATAAGTGAATTTAACATTTTCATCAACATTATTTAAATTTTTATAATTTTGAAGATAAACACCCTTCATCTTTTCCTTATCAGTTAAATGATCACAAATATCAAATAAAGCGATTCCAAGTGAGCTCTTTCCTATGCCGTTTTGACCATATAAAATAGTTTTATTAACTAAACCGTTCTTTATTAGTCCTTGATTAAAGGAATAATTATTAGCTTTAAAATCTAAAATTAATTCCTTGTCAAATCCTTTAAAATTCTTAACAATAAATTTAGCAATCATAATCTATCGCCCTTCTTCCTATTACGATTCTAACACATTACGAATAATTATTCAATATATACCGTAATAAATTTTCGGATATGAAAGTTTATTACACTTTTTGTTTTTTGTACTTGCCTATCATATAACATTTTAGCCGTGAACACTATTTTTTTAGGTCTCACGGCTTTTTTA
>CAZJAM010000003.1:47104-73630 GCA_964544095.1 uncultured Anaeroplasmataceae bacterium
GCAAATATATTTTTTTCAACGTTTTCATTATAATTTTTCTTAAGATTATCAATTAAATTCTTAGTATTTTTTCTTTGTGATAAAGAGTTTTCATCAGTAGAACAAGATTGTTCTTCAAATCTACAAGCACATCTTATAAATGTAAGATTATTATATTTTTGCCAAGCAATAATATCTTTTTCTCTTATAAGATATAATGGTCTTATAAGTTCCATTCCTTCATAGTTATCACTATGAAGTTTTGGCATCATTGTTTGAAAAGAACCAGCATTAAGCATATTCATTAAAATTGTTTGAATTACATCATCATAATGATGTCCTAACGCAATCTTATTACATCCCATATCTTTTGCAATTCTATATAATGCGCCTCTTCTCATTTTAGCGCATAAATAACATCCACCACTAAGTTGTTGGTGAGCTATTTCATAAATATCTGTTTCAACAATTTCAGCGTTAATATTTAATGTTTTTAAATTGTTTTTAATAACTTCAAGATTATAATCTGAATATCCTGGATTCATTACTAAATATTTTACTTCAAAAGGAAAATCAGAATGTTTGTGAAGCTCTTCAATTAGTTTTGCCATTAAATTAGAATCCTTACCTCCAGAAATACAAACACAAATTTTATCTCCTGGTTTAATTAGTTCATATTCCTTTATAGCACGAACAAAAGGTGCCCAAAGTTTTCCTCTATACGTAGTTAAAATTGATCTTTCAATTTCTTGATATCTTTCTAAAACTCTTTTAGCCATTTTTATCACCGCTTATAATAATATCATATTCTAGATTTTAGTCAAATAAAAAGGGACTACAGCCCTTTTTCTATTAATCTAATGGCAGTATCATAATCTATAAGTGTTATGTATTTGCCATCTACTAGATTTATAATATTTTTTTCGATTAAATAATCTAAATATATTTTTAAATCAAACAAATTAATTTCAATAATAGATTCTAATTCATTTATATTGAAAGCTTCCTCACTTTCATAAATAGTATCTATTATCATATATAATTCATCATTCATTAGTGATTATATTCTTCTCCTTCACAGTATTTATCATTTATAACATTTTCAGCAATATTTGTTGTATGATCTCCTACTCTTTCAAGGTTAGATAATATATCTACATAATAATCTAGATTTGATACAGAACATATACCTTTATTTAGTCTTAATATATGACGTTTACGGTAATGTTCCTCCATCTTGTCTACCTTATCTTCATCTATAAGAACAACTTTAGCTTTTTCTTTATTCCAAGAGGCAATCGCATCAATTGAATTTGTAACCATTCTCTCTAGAGTATCAAACATAGTCTTTAAATCTTGTGCACCTTCACTTGAAAGAGAAAGGTGTGCTTCATATCTTTGATTAAAGAAATCAACAATATTTGTACAATGATCTCCAATACGCTCTAAATCCTTAATTGTATCTAAATATTTAGAGATTACATCTGTATGTTTTTGTTCAAGGTCAGCTGCAGTAAGTTTTATTAAATAATTATGAATTTTTGTATCAAGACCATTTATTTCATGTTCATAATCTGCAGCTTTATCAGGAGTTCCTAAAATATTTTCAAATGAATAATCATAAGCTAATTGGAAATATTTCTTAGTAACTTCTCCCATATAATCTACTGCTTTTTTTACAAATTCAATCGCAAGACCTGGTGAACGTTTCATTAAAGTATAATCTGATAGTTGTTTTTCAAGATCAGATTCGTCGTCACCTTTTATAATCTTATTACAAATCCAAGTCATTGGTTCAAGTAAGAATAAGAACGCAAATGAGTTTACTATATTAAATCCTAAATGTGCAAATGATATAATTAGAGGATTATTTTCCCATTTTAAAACAGAATCATTGAACCAATATACAATTAATTTAAATGGTATCCATAAAATTATTCCAAAGAATATTACTCCAAATACTTTAAATAAAATATTCGCAACCGCAACTCTTCTAGCTGTTTTATTAGAGCCAAGAGATGCAAGGAAGGCAGTAATTGTAGTACCAATATTAGCACCAAGCATTATAGATAATCCACCTTTTAATATTATAGCTCCACCCCTATATATTCCTTGAACAATAGAAATAGTACATGCTGATGATTGAACTATTAATGTAAATACAAGTCCTACAAGTATTCCAAGTATTGGCACATCAGAAATAGATTTAAATAGATCTACTATTTGATCATTATATGTATCAAGAATAGTATCAAAGGCCATATCAATTATAGTATTTCCAAAGAATATAAATCCAAATCCTAAAATTACTGCGCCAATTTGTTTAACTTTTTTCTTCTTAGCTAAAAAGTCAACTGCAGCTCCTATAAATACTAAAATTACCGCAACAATAGGCATTATCTTAAAGTTATCAAGAGCGGCTAGTAGTAAAGGTAGAATTGTACCTCCAATATTAGCACCTAATAAAATACCTAGTGATTGTTTAAATGTCATTAAGCCTGCTGCGACTAATGATACAGCAAGTGCTGATGTACCAGATGAACTTTGAGTAATCATTGTGACAGCAAGTCCTACAATAAGTCCTTTAAATGGAGTATCAGTGAATTTTTCAATAACATTTTTAATACGGGATCCAGCTAAGACTTTTAAGCTATTTCCCATAAGTCCTATTCCGTATAAGAATATTCCAAGACCACATAAAATATAGAGTGTGGCTTGCCATGTTTTCATATCAGAAAATCCGATACTTAATATACTAAACAGTTCCATTAATTAATCTCCGTTTTACATAAAATTTACATATTTTTTATAAAGAATTTACATACAAACCTATTTTATAATAAACAAAGATTTTTTTCAACAATCATTCTATACCTAACGCTTCTTTTGCTAGTTGGTCTACTATTTCATTATAGTAAACATTAGTATGAGACTTTACCTTTATAAAGTTAACATTAATTTTTTTATGTGCAGTTTTTGCAAACTCCACATATTTTTGTGCTATTTCACTTTTTGCTTTCCAAATACCTGCATACCATGAATGAATTCCTTCATAATCATAATAAAGGTCTAAATTCTTAATGTCATGATTTATGCAATAATTTATTATGAAACCTGCACCTTTTATTTCACCAGCAACATTACGGTGAACAGAATATTCATCTTGTGGGTATTTTTTCTTAAATCTTATTTCCTTACCCTCATTAAGTAATACAGCTCCAAATGAATATTCTCCATTACATACATTATACGAACCATCTACATATGCGATTGATTTATTAATGTTTGAATCATTCTTCTTTTCCTCATTTAAAAAAACTTTAGCTTCTTTTAAAGAACTAAATGATTTATATATGGCGCCTTTAAAACCTACCACATTTTTTTGTACTTCTTCCCATGTTTCATATACACCTGGATTTTTTCCAACTTTTACTGCATAATATTTCATTTAAATATCACCTATGTAAAGTATAGCATAAAAAAAGGAGATTTTTTAATCTCCTTTAAATAATTTTATTTAATAATTAGTCAAGAGTCTCGAACTTAACTCCATCAGCTGTTACAACAAGGATTGCATCTCCAGCCTCTAGGTTAAGAGCCTTCTTAGCAGCAGCCTTTGCATCAGCAATCTTACCAACTACTGGTTGAACACCCCAAGCAAGTTGTAGAGTACGAGCAGAATCTCTATTATCAACTGCAAAGAATACATCAGCATCTGGTCTGAACTTAGAAATCTTGAATGCGAACTCTTCAGTTCCTTCTGCAACTACAGCAGCAACTGTGAACTCCTTAGCAATTGTCGCAACAGATAATGCGATTGCGTCAAGCTCATTCTTCTCATCATCAAAATTCATAACATTTTCAATCATTAAGTTATGATCGATATCATCCTCAGCACGCTCATCTGTCTTAGACATATATGATACAGCCTCGAATGGATAATCTCCTTGAGCAGATTCTCCTGAAAGCATTGTAGCACCTGTTCCGTCTAGAACTGCGTTATGAACGTCAGAAATTTCAGCACGTGTAGGTCTTGGATTTTGAATCATTGAATCTAGCATTTGTGTAGCTGTTACAACGATCTTTCCTTGAGATTGTGCTAAGAAAATCATATCCTTTTGGATTGTTGGAAGATCCCAAGCATCAACGTCTACTCCTAGGTCTCCACGGGCAACCATGACACCATCAGATAACTCGATAATCTTCTCCATGTTTTCAACACCCTCTTGGTTCTCAATCTTAGAAATGATCTTAATATGATCATTGTGGTTAGCAGCTAAGATATCACGGATGTCTTGAATATCTTGAGGACGACGTACAAATGATGCAGCGATGAAGTCAAGACCTCTTTCACATGCAAAATTAATATCATCTAAATCCTTTGGTGCAATATACTTCATGTTAAGTTTAACACCTGGTACATTACAGTTTCTCTTATTCTTAATCTTACGAGTATTTTCAATACGGCAAACAAGTTCATGTGCCTTCTCATCCTTCTCCTTAACAGTAAGTGTTAAGTTACCATCCTCAATTAGAATTCTTCCTCCAACTGAGATATCATCATATAATCCAGGGTATGAGATAGCAATCTTCTTTGCGTTTCCAAGGAATGAATAATCCATAGTAATACGGATTTCTTCTCCTTCGCGAAGAACAACTGGCTCATCATTCTCTAAATATCCAGTACGAATTTCAGGACCCTTAGTATCAAGCATCATAGCGATGTTTAGTCCCTTTTCTTCGTTAATCTTCTTAACATTATCAATACGGAATCCTTGTTCTACATGGTCTCCATGAGATAGATTCATACGCATTACATTCATACCTGCTCCAATTAACTTCTCAAGAGTTTCTTTTTGCTCTGATGCAGGTCCAATAGTACAAACGACTTTAGTCTTTTTCATATATTTTTTGCTCCTTGTTATTATAATTTAAATTTGTCAATACAACTGACTCTTTTAATCCCTTATCTATTGTATCATAAATAATTTTAATCTACAATTATTTTGAATATTTTTTTACTATTAAGTATTAACATTTATTTAAAAAACATTGCTTTTTATTTTACTTATAATATAATATAAAATGTATGTCATTTAGGACAAAGGAGATATTAACATATGGAAAAACTAAAAGGTGCCTGTATATTAGGACAATCTGGTGGACCTACATCAGTTATCAACGCATCAGCTGCAGGAGTTTTTATTGAAGCATTACAAAACGACTGTATTACTGAGGTTTATGGTGCAAAGCACGGAATCAAAGGAATATTAAATGAGGAATTCTATGATATTTCAAAGGAAGATATGAAGGAACTTGAACTTTTAAAAACTACTCCATCATCATCAATTGGTTCTGTAAGATATAAATTAAAAGATGCATCAGTAGACCCAACAGATTATAATAGACTACTTGAAGTTTTTAAGAAATATAATATTCGTTTCTTCTTCTATAATGGTGGAAACGATTCAATGGATACTTGTAATAAAGTATCTAAGTTTATGAAACAAAGTGGATGGGATATTAAATGTATAGGAGTTCCTAAAACTATTGATAATGACCTTGCCGGAACAGACCACTGTCCTGGATATGGTTCTGCCGCAAAATATGTTGCGACTACTTTTATGGAATTAAGACAAGATGCAATAGTATATGATACTCCTATGATAGCTGTAGTTGAAGTTATGGGAAGAAATGCTGGATGGCTTACTGCCGCATCAGCACTAGCTTCATACAAAGGACAAGGACCTGATTTAATTTACCTTCCAGAAGTAGAATTTAACTTTGATAAATTCATTAATGATGTTGAAAAAGCATATTCTAAAAATAATAAAGTAATTATTGCTGTATCTGAAGGTATTAAAACTAAGGATGGTAAATATGTTCCAGAATTATTCTCCTCTCTTGAGAAAGATTCATTTGGACACGCACAGCTTGGTGGTACTGCCCAAGTATTAGCTCAAAAGTTAAAAGAACATTTTGGTATTAAAGTAAGAGCTATTGAATTCTCACTTCTTCAACGTTGCGCACAACACTTAGCATCTGCTACAGATATTAATGAAGCATATAACGCTGGAGTTGAAGCTGTAAAAGCTGCAACATCAGGTATAACTGATAAGATGGTTGCGTTTAAAAGAGAATATGTTGATGGTAAATATACTTGCAAGTATGTTCTTCTAGATTTAGATGTTGCGGCAAACGCAGAACAAACAGTACCTACAGATTGGATTACTCCTGATGGAACTGGTTTAAATCAAAAATATATTGATTATGCACTTCCTTTAATTCAAGGAGATATGAAAGCTCCTTTAGAAGATGGTCTTCCAAGATTTGCAAAATTAAAAAAAGTTCTTGTAGAAAAGTACTAATAGATAAAAGGTGTTAGAGAAAATCTAGCACCTTATTTTTTTACTTTATTAAATTTATTGAATTAACTATAACTTGTAGTTTTGCTCTCTTATCATCATAATTAGTTCTTCCTTCAATAATATATAACTTGTTATACTTAATGATTGGCTTTATTTTGGTATAATTTTTTGGAAATATTACCATAGGCATTAAATCTATTCCATCATTTAGAGAACCTACAAGCATTAATTCATTATTTTTTGTAGTGAGTTCCTTCAAGTCTACAAATGATGCCACAAATTTATAATTTTGATTAATCTTCAAATCACTAAGATATGAAGCATTGTTCTTTCTTATTAGATAATCAATATTATCAAAAATACTATACTTAAGATTAAACCCTAAATATTTCTTTTCTTTTTCGCTAAGAGTTATATCATCTATTTCGTCAAGTGATAATAGTCTATCCTCTAATAAACTATCTACAGCCATTGAAACTCCAGAAATATCATCAAGCATACTCTTCTTTGTTTGCCTAAATTCATCAAACGCTCCACTATATATTAATGCTTCAAGAGATGATGATTGTATTTTAACTCTTTCTTTAAAATCATTAAAACTTTTAAACATTCCATTCTTTCTTTCAAGAATAATATCTTGGGTTTGCTGAATTCCAACCCCTTTTACTTGGTTAAATGGAATGAATATATTATTGCCATGCACTACATAATAATTTGAAGCATAATTAACTGATGGTGGTAATACCTTTAATCCACATTTTTTAGCATACGCAAGATATGCTACTGTATCTTTTATAGATCCTATCACATTATTTAAAATCTTCGATACAAAAATAGTTGGATAATTAGCTTTAAAATAAGCCATTACATACGAAAATAATGAATATGCCACTGAATGTGATTTATTAAATCCATAATTTGCAAACTTTACAATATCATCATATATCTTATTTGCAATATCCCTATCATATCCTTTAGCAATTGAAGATTTAACAAATTTATCACGTTCAGCAATAAGTACCGCTTCTTTTTTCTTAGATACTGCACGTCTTAGCACATCAGCCTCACCAAGGGAATATCCTGCAAACTTTTGAGCTATAAGCATTATTTGTTCTTGATATACAATAATTCCATATGTCTCACTTAATATATCCTTTAAATCTTTGTGAATATATCCAAATTTCTTTCCATTTTTACGTGAAATAAATTCATCAATATTCTCCATAGGACCTGGTCTATATAATGCAAGGACTGCAACTATATCCTCAAATCTATCAGGGTGTAATTTCATAATAGTTCTTGTAATACCATCTGATTCAAATTGGAATATTCCAAGTGTCTCTCCACGATAAAATAGGTCATATGTCTTCTTATCATCAAGAGGAATCCTATTATAAAGGTTAATAGCATTATATCCACCAACTTCCTTCATAATAGAATCTATTATTGATAAATTTCTTACACTTAAGAAGTCCATTTTTAATAGCCCAATTTCTTCCAAATCATCTTTGTCTAGTTGAGCTTGTTTAATATTATTCATTCCTTTTTGTAATGGAATAAATGAAGCAAGATCAACCGCTGACATTATAATACCTGCAGCATGTGTAGAGACATGACGTGGAAGTCCTTCCATACGAGAAGCTATAAATAAGAATTTGTAATCATCTCCTGAAACCTTACTCATCAAATCTTCAAGTATTTTCTTAATATCTTCATGATTAGAACCATAATAACCTAGATTTTCATCAATTTTTTTAGTTATTTGATTTGATAAATCTTTTATACGTTTTTCATCCATCGTTAATACTCTTCCAAGATCTCTTATAGATGATTTTATTTTAAATGTATCAAATGCCGCAATATAACAAACATGTGCGTCCCCATATAGTTTATGAACGTAGGATATAACCTCATCACGTCCATTATCCGCAATATCTGTATCAATATCTGGCATTGATACACGTTCTGGATTTAAGAAACGTTCAAATAAAAGATTATATTTAATAGGATCTACAGAAGTAATACCTATCGAATACGCAACAAGTGATCCAGCTCCACTTCCTCTTCCTGGTCCTATTAAAATGCCATGGTTTTTTGCAAATTTTATAAAATCCCAAACAATTAAAAAATAATCGTCATATCCCATTTTATCTATTATAGAAAGCTCATAATCTAATCTTTTCTTATATAAATCCTTATTAAGATTAACTCCTTGTAATCTTTTTTCAAGACCTCTATAGCATAATGAATGCAAATATTCTTTACTACTTTCTCCTGTATTTTGTTGGTATTTTGGCATTTCTATAGTTCTTTTTGATAAATCAAGTGATACCATATTTTTTAGTACATCAAGATTATCAAATAATACTTCCATACCACTAAAATCAGATTTTAATTCATCTTGATTTTTTAAATATAGGTCTCCGTCTTTAATTTTATTATTACCTATTTTACATAATGTTTCATATACAATTCTTTCATCTCTATATAGGTAGCATACCTCACTTATTGGGAAAGCCATAATATCATGCTTTTTAGCGAAATTAAATGCGTTAATATCATTATATTGAACACCTATAGCTAGGTTATCAATATTATCTTTAATATCAAAGTAATATTCTAAATTACCAACAAGGACAAAATATATTCCTTTTTGATACTTATATAAATCCTCTATATTAACAACACCATTACATTCCTTTAAAGATGAAATATTACATAAATTAGAATATCCCAAATTATCTAATGCATATAATAGTATATTAATATCATTAAGTGAAATCTCAAGTCCTATTAAAGGTAGAATATCATTTTTCTTACATAGTTTATAGAACTTATAATTACCAGCCATATTATCATCAGTAATTGAAAGCATACTATAGCCATATTTTTTAGATACGCTAATATAGTCAGCTAAATGAATTGAATTTTTAAGCATATTATATTCAGTTTGACCATATAGAAACGATATCATGATATTCCTCCTTCATAACAAATTGTATATATAGTATTATACCATGATTTATTATCTTTTAAATTACGCTTTTACGCTTTTTAATAAATATGAATGCCACAACTGCACCAACTCCTAAAAGTATTTACTAATAAAACTTTTTTGAACGTGAACAGTTATAGTTGCGTAATTTGTTTTTCCATATGAATTTTTAACACTTATATATGCAAAATAAACTCCTTCTTTTGATACATCTACATTAGAGTCATCTATATCTGCTTGTATTGTGATATCACCATCATATGTATCATAAATTTTAAAATAAATATAATAATTAATACTATCACCAACATCGATATATATATCACTAACTTCTATTGTAGGTACACTATTACACACAACACTTACAGCAAGTACCTTAGTCGCAACATTACCTGCAATATCTGTAACTGTATATGTTACCTCATATTCACCTATTGATTTTTTAATAGATGAATATTCAACATCAACACTCTTTATTGCTGAATTATCCTCTTTTTTTTCTATGTTTTTTAAAAAATAAGTCGCATCAAGACTACCTATTTCACCTACACTTATCTCAATTCTATCTTTAAGAAGTGTTATAGTTGGTAAAATATCATCATAAACCAAAATATCCTGATTCCATACAGATTTATTACCATATTCATCTGAAACACTAAATAAAACTTTATGATTTCCAAGAGATGTTGTATCAAGTTCTGCTTCTATATTAGATGAAATATTTTTACCAGATGCATCATATGCTGTAAAATAATTTGATGGTACAAAAAGATCACCATAAGAAATTTCATAACTTTTAGCACATGGCTCATATTTTGGATCATCTGTTAGAGGTGTTATAGATATAGTAGTTTCATATCTATTAACATTTCCTGATGGATCAGATGCCACAACATAAAAATTATATTCACCTACAGTATTATAATTAACCTCTGAATCATCATATACAATTTTTAAATCATCATTTGAATAATAATTATCGGAAATACTAAAGTAAAGGTCATAATTAATAGATGATGAAACAGTACATTTAAGTGGTACCATCTCTTCTATATATGGGCCACTATTATCTACAACTATAAAAGATACTCTCGCAGTTTCTTCAATAGTAGATACTGCCCTATATGTTAAATAATATGTACCAAGTACTCTTGTATCTATTAAATCCTGGTCTGTATCATCCTCACCATAAAGCATTCCTACATATTCATTTGTAGGTAGGCCATTCCTACACAATGTAGCGCTAGGCAATTTTAAATAATTGGCAATCGCATCATTAACTGGAACATATACTTCAGTATTTTTCCATATAAATGTATATTCATATTCATCTTCTGCATTTACCCTTATACTAAATATACCTAATAATAACATAATTAAAATAAATAATTTCTTCTTCATATTTATCCCTCCACATTATATATAGCGAGATAATACTACTTTTTACTTAAATAAATTTTAATTAATCCATCAATTATCATATCTTCAGTGTCACATAGTCTCGTATGTTCAATAATTCTATCTGATTTTAATTT
This sequence comes from uncultured Anaeroplasmataceae bacterium, assembly GCA_964544095.1. Classification (GTDB taxonomy): domain Bacteria; phylum Bacillota_I; class Bacilli_A; order Acholeplasmatales; family Anaeroplasmataceae; genus UBA3206. Next base: position 57,982 of record CAZJAM010000003.1, read on the forward strand.
AATAGTTTTTAAATCACTATATTCCTCAAGTGAATATAGAAGCATACCACTATAGTTATACCCATCAAGAATATAGGTACCTACTCTAATTTTGTAATCCATAACTATTATTTTTCTTTTATTAGAATATGTATATATAATACCTATCATTTAGAATTAAATTCCTTTTTAGAATTCATAACCTTATTTAATGTATCTAGCGAAAGCTTATACCTTGTCATATCAGCAAACATTTTTGCCAATTTACTTCCCGCTTTTTCTACAAGATATGATTGATTTAATTTTAAAGCTGTTGGAAATATTTCTATATCAAGTAAAGGAAACGATTTGCTTTTATCCATTACAGTTGATTCTAAATATTTAATATATAAGACTTCTCTTGAATCTAGTCCTTCTAAGTTATATACACTTTCAAGAAACGCTTCTTTGTTTACATAATATAAGCCTAATAATCTATAAAATTTAGAAATATTCTTATAATTTTTAAGCATCTTAACTCTATAATTATAAGCATCATCTAAAAGTTCTACCGAACCCTCATATATAGTATTTTTTAGTTTTGGTTTTATTGATAGAAATTCTTCATAAATATCATTTAGTAAATAATATTTAGCTTCTAAAAAGTTGGTTTCATTAAATTTTTCATAATTCATTAAATTTATATGAAAATCTTTAAGTTTTAATACAAGTGGTAAAAACAAAATTGAATTTGTAAAATAATATATTCTAAGAAGATACATATTACATATTCCTTTACCACATTCACTAATTTCATTAGAAGATGAAATTCTATCAAATATAGTTTTCGCTTCTTTATATTCATCATTTAAATAATATAGGACTGCACAAAATATAGCGTAAGTTATTAAATCTTTTGTAGTCATTGAAGATGTGATTTTATCTAGCATATTATTAACTTCAATTGCGTTTGTAATATCACCTTTATAAACATAATATATTAATTTTAGTATTGATGCCTTGTAATTATCAAAATCTTTAATATCATTATAACTTTTTTCAACCACCTCAGAATCATTATAATAAAATGCGTTTGTCATTTTATCTAAATACTTGTTTAAATTATATAATGTTCTTAATGCATTTTGATCTAATGATACTCTATCACATATTTTTTCTAAAAAATAAGGATTGGGATTAATATCATTACGTTCAATTTTACACAAATATGAAACACTACATACTTTGTCTGATGTTTCTTTTAGTGTTAAATTGTTCTTTATTCTTGATGCCTTTATTTCGGCTCCAAGAACACCAAGTGTGTCATCATTAGTTTCGTATCTTGAGCTAAGCTCGTTTAATATCTTCATAGATATCACTCCTTTTTGCTGAATAATACTAAATTTCTACCTCACTAACCATATGATTTAGAATATAAATATTTATACTTCGTGTTAAATATGCGTATAATGCATATTTTAATAAAAAAAAATCCCCTTAAGCTTCAACCTAAGGGGTTATTTTGAAATTACTTTTTAAAGTAAGTTATAGCATTGCCTCAAATGCTTTACCATATTTTTATGTTATTATGGATTACATATATTTTGAGATTTTGCACACGTCTAAAATTTTTTATCTAATTTAAAAATCTTATCATTTTATTTTACCGCATGCCCTAATTCCTCCTTTATAAATCGCTTTAATAGCACTGCTATTTCTAGATATCCCTTTTGAAGCTTGTATCTTGCAAAGGCAAGATATTTTAATACCTCTTAAGTTTCTCATTATGCTTGTTTATTAAAAACCTATATAATTTTATATTTATCTAGATATGTATCTAACTATATTTTAGCATTATTTTTATTTTTTACAAAATCAGCACAAAAAAGAGTATCGTTTTCAGATACTCTTACAATATTTTTTCATCTTACAATCTTCACACAATGGCATTTTTGCCTTACAATAATATCTTCCAAATAACAGTAATAAATGATGCGCTTCTATCCATCTATCTTTATTAATATCATTTTTTAGTTTAAGCTCTACATCTAATATATTATCATTTAAACCCACAATACCAAGTCTTTTTGATACACGAAATACATGCGTATCAACTGGAAGAGATGGTATATTAAAACCTAGAGCTAATACTACCTGTGCAGTCTTTCTTCCAACTCCTGGAAGTGATTCTAAATCCTCTAAGGTATTTGGTATTACACCATTATATTTTTCTTCTATAGCTTTAGAAAGTAAAATTATATTTTTGCCCTTAATATTTGATAGTCCTAATGGTTTAATAATATTTATAACATCTAAAATATTTGCCTTCATTAATTCTTTTGTAGAAGGATATTTACTAAATAAAGATGGTGTTATAAGATTTACATGTTTATCTGTTGTTTGACTAGATAATAATGTTGCGATTAAAAGTTCATAATTATTGCGATAATTAAGTTCAGGGTGAGGTATTATAAATAGTGATAGTTCGTTTAATATTTCTTCTGTCCTAGACATTACTTAATCATCTCAAAAGCTTTCTTTAATCCTAAAGATTTCTTTTCGTCTTTTGGCTCTTCAAGCATATTATGATGATTTTTAATCATTGTACGCTCCACGGAATTCATTGTAGTATTACCTTTTTTAATAGTAGCTTTAATAGAATCTTCTATTTCAGCAGGAAGGAAGCCTTCTTGAATAAAGCTTTCAATCTTATTATATTCAGCTGGAGTAATAGGTCTGTTAACTCCTTCTTCAAACAATGAAACTATAGCTTTAAGTTCAGCTTCAACACTCAAAAGTTGGCTCTTTTTTAGTAAATCTTCAAGTGTATCAAAAAGTGGCTTTATTGTAGGTCTTTCATCAGCTATTCCATCCTCATTTGTTGTAATAATAGTTCCATATAGCTTCTTATTTGTTATATGTTCAAGTGATAATTCTACATCTGATTTAGGAAGTAGTGTTTCTTGTGATAGTTTTGTTATTCTTATTCTTTTATTCGCTTTTATACCATCTAATATCTTTAATAATACTATTACATCATTTGGTGTTAATTCAAGTTCCTTTTGATAATCTAATATTAATTTTGATACATTTAGGTATCCGTCTAGAAATAATTTTTCTAGCATAATATCACCCTTGCTTTGCTACTTTATTTAATGCTTCTTTGGCAGCCATTTGTTCTGCTGCCTTCTTAGTAGAACCAAATCCTTTTCCCATAATTATATCATCCATTTTTACAACTGCTTCAAATGTAATATTATGGGCTGGTCCACTTTTTCCTACAATTTCATAAGATACCGATCTCTTATCTGCTTGTACTAGTTCTTGAAATACTGATTTATAATCACGTATAGAATCTACCTCATCAAAATAAGGAACTACTATTCTATTAAAGATTTCATATACAGTATCAAATCCTGCTTCTAAAAAGCAAGCTCCAAGAACTGCTTCAAACGCATCCGCAAGAATTGCAGGTCTTCCTCTTCCCTCGGATGCTTCCTCACCATTTCCTAAAAGAAGATAATCTCTTAAATTTAGGTGAGCTGCATATATATCTAGTGCTTCTTCACGTACACATTGTGCACGTCTTTTAGTCATTTTACCCTCTTCCATATTAAAATGGGTAAATAAATATTTAGACATAGAAAGCTCTAATACCGCATCACCTAAAAATTCTAATCTTTCATTACATTTTCCACCATTTTCATTAGCGTAGGAAGAATGTCTTAAAGCTTCTTTAAGTAAATCCTTATTAGTAAATGTGACGCCAAGTGCTTCCTCTAACTTATTAATATTATTCTGCATTTGTATCACCTGAATTCTTTAAAAGATCTGATTTTAATTTTCCAATTACATCTCTTTCTACCATTAGTCTTGCTTGTCTTATTGCGTTATAAAATGCATTTACATTTGAGTTTCCATGAGCTTTAATTACAGGAGATTCTACTCCTACAATCATAGCGCCACCAACTTCTGATGAATCAAGTCTTTTGGCAAATCTCTTTAAATTCTTTCTCATAAATAGATATCCAATTTTTCCACCAAGAGATGCCTTAATTTCTTGTTTAAGCATACGTCCCATAGTCTTTGCAGTACCTTCTACAGATTTAAGGACCATATTACCTATATATCCATCAGATACTATAACTCTTACATCATTAGTTAATACCTCATTAGGTTCTACATTTCCACAGAAATTGATAAGCTTTGAATTCTCAAGAATTTCATAAGCCGCGTTATCTATTTCTCTTCCCTTACCCTTTTCTGATCCTATATTTATAAGTCCAACTTTAGGATTTTCAAAATGAAGAACTTCACGAGCAATAATAGAACCTGCAAGCGCAAATTCATGATAATGTTCTGGCTTTAATTCAACGTTCGCTCCAACATCTAGTAAAAGCTTACCTTTTCCATCAAATGATGGAATAATAGGGCACAAAGCTACTCTTTGCATTTGCTTCATACGTCTTATTACTAAATGCGCTCCAATAATTAAGCATTGTGTTGGCCCTGATGATACTACCGCATCAACTTCTTTATTACGGCCTAAATACATAGCCTTAACCATTGAGGAATCCTTTTGTGTACGAATAGCGTGAAAAGGGTCATGTTCACCCATATCTAAAACATCTGTCGTATGAACTACAGTTATTCTTTCTTTATTTGTTAAAAGTGGATTAATTTTGGTCTCATCACCAACAAGAACAATTTCAATATCCTTTAATTTTTTAACTGCCTCCATTGCGGCAGGAACTGTGGTATTGACACCAAAATCTCCACCCATTGCGTCTACTGCGATTTTTATCATATTATTACCTCCTCGTATTTTATATTATACCCCATATTCTTAAATATATGGTTAATTTAATTTATTTATTTTATTTTTATCATTTATTATATCTTCTACTATCTTTTCTTTATCGCCGTTAAGATACATTTGATATAATATTTTACTATCTTTTTTAGCCATATTAAATGTATCAATATCATTATAAATATTGTTATTTATAAATCCTGATTGTGATTCACCTAGTATATCTCCAGCCCCTCTCATCTTAAGATCCATTTCACTTAGTGTAAAACAATCATATGTACTCTCCATTACCTTTAATCTTTCGCTATCTTTATTTGATGCAAGTATGCATCCACATATTAAATCATTTCTTCCAACTCTTCCTCTTAATTGATGAAGTGTAGATAGGCCAAATCTATCAGCATTATATATAATCATTAGAGTTGCGTTTCTAATATCTATACCTACCTCTATTACAGTAGTTGATACTAGCACATCGAACAGATGATTTTTAAATCTTTGCATAATTTCATCCTTATTCTTCATAGAGCCATACAATGTTTCAAATCTCACATTAGGAAGATATGGTGTAAGCATAGATATAGCTTTATCTATTGTATAAAGATTATCATCAACTGATTCCATAATAAGTGGTACTACTATAAATACTTGATGACCTTTAGATACATTTTTATAAATTGCCTTACAAATAAATTCTAAATCATCACATCTACAAACGCGCGTTAATACATCATGCCTATTAGATGGTTTTGTATGAATAGATGTAATATCAAGATCCATAAATCTTGAAATACCTAGTGTTCTTGGAATTGGAGTTGCTGTTAAAAAGAGGGAGTCTACTTGTATTCCCTTATTAATTAGTGCTTGACGCTGCATAACACCAAATCTATGTTGTTCGTCAATTACTACAAGGCCTAATTTATTATATTTGACATCATCTGAAAATAAAGAATGGGTACCTATAAGTATATCAATCTTACCTTCATTTAATTCGCTCAATATTTTTTTACGCTCTGATACCTTTAACGTACTATTTAATAGGCGCACATTTAATCCAAGTGGATTAAAAAGAGCACAAGCTTTTTCATAATGTTGTGCTGATAATACCTCAGATGGCACCATTAAAGCTCCCATATAGCCTGATAGATAGTTTGCATATAAGGCAATAAACGCAACTATTGTCTTACCACTTCCAACATCTCCTTGAACAAGACGATTAAGTAGGTGGGAAGATTTCATTTCTTCACATATTTTAATTACCGCATCCATTTGATCTTTTGTAAGTTCGAAAGGCATACTATTTATAAATTCTAAAACTTTATTATAATCAAATCTTTTAGGCTCTTTTTTATATGTATCATAATAATATCTAAGAAGTTCTAAGCGAAGTGAATATTCTAAATATGTTGTGTATTTTGTTCTTTTGTATGTTGATAGAATATCTAATTCACAATTTGGCATATGAGATGTCTTTAAATATTCATTATAATTTTTAAAGCCATATTTATTTTGAATAAATAGTGGCATATTATCACATAAATCAATAGTCTCATTATCAAATATAGTCTTTATAGCTTTTTGTAATATTTTATTTGAAATATTTATTGGATAAATTGGTTCAATAAATTCACTAAATTCATCATAAAATACTTCTTTTAAATATATTGTTTCCTCTTTTGGTCTATAAAGTCCAAAGAAAGTATATTTCATACCCTTTTTTAGTTTAAAGCGTAAGAAATCCATACCAAAAGCTAAAACCTTTATTTTCTTATATGAAGCAAAAATAGAAAATATTGCGGCTTTCATTTTCTGAATTATTCCAACGCTTGATAACATAAAACCTTCTACTGTAACATTTATATCATCGTTTATAGAATTTAAGTCACATAATTTATAAACATTATAGCTTTTAGGAATGAATCTTATTAAATCCTCTTTAGTGTAGATATTATTATTTTTTAATATTTTTTGATATTTAGCGCCTATTCCTTTAATAGTCTCAATTGAATCACTTAACATATCTACACCCCCTTAAAAATTAAAAGGTTGGATTTAACCAACCTCTATTATTTAATACCTAATTGATTAATTATTCAACAGATACAATATATGAATAAATATCTTGTCCACCATCGATAAGTTCTATTTCAATATCTTCATTTAAGCTTTGTGCATAATTAGCAAGTTCTTGTGCTTCAACTTCTGAAACATCTTTACCAAAGAATATTGTACATACTGTAGAATCCTCATCAATCATAGACTCAACCAATTTCTTAGAAGCATCCATTTTATCCTTAACAGAAATAGTAATATTTCCACCAACAATACCCATGTAATCTCCATTAGAAATCTTTACGCCCTTAATTTCAGTATCTCTTACTGCATAAGTAATTTCTCCTGATTTTGCGTTATTAATTGCGTCTTGCATTGAAGAAACATTATCCTCAAACTTAGACTCGGAATCAAATACCATTAATGATGCATATCCTTGAGCTATAGTTTTAGCCTTTAATACAGCAACTTGCTTATTTTGACATAATTTTACTGCTTGTTCAGCTGCAAGTATTACATTTGAGTTATTTGGAATAATAATAATATTATCAGCATTAACAGCATCTACTGCCTTTAAGAATGCCTCTGTTGATGGGTTCATAGTTTGTCCACCATCAATAATATAATCACAACCAAGTTCTTGGAAAGTGTTCTTTATTCCTTCTCCAAAACATACTGAAATAAGTCCATATGTTTTATGTTCTTGTTTTTCTTCTACGGTAGTAGTCTTTATTGCAGTTGGTGCATTAACACAATTGATAAAAATATTTACAAATTCACCATTCTTTTGGCAAAGGTCTAATACCTTACCTGGGAATTCAGCATTAATCAAAACATCTAAATATTTATCATTTTTATTAAGTGAAATATTATCACCAAGTGCCTCTAAAGATGCCTTAAAGGAATCACAATTAAATCTATTAGGATACTTAAGCTCAACTTTTAAAGAAATTTCATAAGGGAACTTAGAACCTTCAGTCTTAGATTCAGTTTGAACCTCAAGCATTTCTCCCTTAACAGCCATAAGCATTCCTTCGATTACTTTAACAAATCCAGCTCCACCTGAATCTACTACTCCGGCTTCTTTTAATACTGGAAGTAGGTTTGGAGTATTCGCTAAAGACTTCTTAGCTTCATTAATATATACTTCAAGTAAATCTTCTAAATCTTCTAATGCTTCTTGCTTCTCAAGATATTCAGCAGACTCTCTTACAACAGTCAAAATAGTTCCTTCTACAGGTTCCATAACTGCCTTGTATGCAACTTCATATCCTGACACTAAACATTGAGTGAAATCAGCCAAATTAATTTCAGCTTTTCCGATTTCCTTTAATTTTAAATATATACCTCTAAAAAATTGAGATAGGATAACTCCTGAGTTACCACGAGCCCCCATCAATAATCCTCTAGAAAAAGTTTTTGATAAATCAACTACTGATGTAGCCTCTGAATTAGAAATCTCATTTACACCAGACATCATAGTCATTTGCATATTTGTTCCAGTATCTCCATCTGGTACTGGGAAAACATTTAAAGCATCTACTTCTTTATGTTGGTTTTTTAAATTAATTGCGCCGTTAATTACCATTTTCTTTAGTAATTGACTATTTATCGCACTAACAGACATAAAAATGCCCTCCTATACTAATCAATAATTACTGACCCTATCAAATATAACATATCGCATTTCAAAAGTCAAATAGGCCTTATGGGCACTACACACAAAATATTATATCATATAAAGTTAAAATGTAAAATGCTTTTTACATATTACACAGTGTTTTATATATTGTTTTGTATTTGAAATGAAAAGATTTTATGTTTTTTAAAAAATATATTGATTTTATTTTTAGTTATGATAAAATAGAAGGGCTTGATTATAAAATTATAGCTTTAAGGAGGTAGATCGTTATGGCAAAGTGCTATGTAACTGGTAAAACTACTACATTTGGTAATAAGAGAAGCCACGCTTTAAATGCTAGCCGTCGTACTTGGAAGGCTAACCTTCAAACTGTTCATATTAAGGATGAAGATGGAAACGTTAAGAAGGTTAAGGTTTCTGCAAAAGCTTTAAAGAAGGGAAACTTAAATAGAGCCTAATGTACGCAAATCGGGTAAAACCGATTTTTTGCGTTTTAAAGGGAAGATTTTTTAAATCTTCTTTTTTTTAACTACAATTTTTTAAATATAAAAAAGTGTAAAAAAGCCAGTAATATCAAGGCTTTTTAGGATTACTTTACTTATAGAACTGTCGAATGGATAAAATAAAAAACATGGAGTAGAAAGTCTCTACTCCATTACTCATTTTAAAATGATCTTAATAATTTTTTGTTATCTTTTTTCTTTAACAAATTAATATTTATCCAAAGTGTTATTAATTCTACCCATATTACAACAACCGCAAAAACAATTGTTATCCACCAATGCGATGGTAAAATATATTTACTAAATATTGTGTTATATTCAATAGCTTGATTATTAAGCACATAATATGCAATGTATGAAATAATCGATAATACTATTGTAATAAGAGTAATAGAAAGCCCATCTATCAACAAAAGTTTTGAAATGTATCTTCTACTACATCCATATCTTCTTAAAATTCCAATTGATCGCCTATTATAATTTATTAACGTTACATTTAAATAAATTGTAATGCTCATAAATAATAGCGTACTTAATAATAATATATACATTGAAATTTTTTTAGTTGTTAGATATTCATTGGAAGTTGAATTGATATCATCAGTATATGGATTAATAAGTTCATAATCATTATTTTTTGCGTATTAAATAATTCTCTTTATATCTTTAGATGAATTAACTTTAAAAGAAGGCATAGAGGCACCAACATCAATGGTCATATCACTCAAAAACGAATTTGAAAAATACACATGTGAATTATTATCTCCTGTAAATACCATCTTTATTGTAAACTCATAATTTTGATTATTAATAGATAGAATAACACTCTTATCTATATAATCTTCATCATTGCCTGTATATTCACTTCCATATACTAAATATAAGAATCTTGGGTCTACACCTATTTCATATTTATCTAAGCGTGTTTGTCCTACAACAAGTGAATATTGATCAAATGTATTAATATTATGAACTTTAACAGATTCTTCGTTATAAATAAATGATTTTAAAGCGCCTTTTCTAAGAGCTTCAAATGTATTTTTATTCATTACAGCATTATAAAATGATAATGTTGGATAAGTCATATAAATACTTTTTTTATCCCCATCAAATTCATTATATCTTTTATATTCTGTAGGAATTTTTTTAACTATATTTAAATTTATATCACGAATTTTCAACGTTGTCATATCATTTTCTATAAGTTCATTATATAAATAATCCGTAATCATAATATCATTATCATTAAGTGTTGTATCAATAATCACATTTTTAATAAACGCATTTTCTTTTTTATCAGAAAAAACATCATCATATGTAACAATATTACAATTATAGTAATAATCATATTTATTGTTGAAACCTTTTATATCCAAACTTTTTAGCGTATTATCACTTAGGGAATAATTATCTGATAAGACAATATAATTTTCATCATATTTACTATATGCACAATACATAAAATCATATTCATTAAAAGATACATTAAATAATGTGACTATTACAAAGATCATTGAAAGTGTCAGCATAAAAACTGAAAAGAGTCTTCTAAATATTTGATGATATAATATCTTTTTACCAACCATATAAAAATCATATGGCTTTTTATCAACTAAAGGACTTAGCACTTTATTTTCTACATCTATATTTTGAATTGTATTTTCAACAATATGTCCATACTCCAAAGTAAAATATAGATTAGTATATTCTTTTAATAAAGAAACATTATGGCTTGATACTATAACTAATTTATCTTTTGAAATTTCTTTTAATGCGTTTAATACAATATGTGAATTTTTATCATCTAATGAACTTGTAGGCTCATCAGATAATATTATTTTTGTATCTCTTAATACATTAATGAAAATCGCAAGACGTTGTCTTTCACCACCTGAAAGATTAGAAATTCTTTCGTTTACTAACTTTTCAAGGCCAAGCAGTTTAATATATTTTTCATATTTATCTAAAACATCTTCTAATTTAATACCGCTTATAGCTAAAACAACTAAAACATTTTCACTAAATGTTAAATCATTATATAATTCGGCATCTTGCGAAATATAACTTACAACATCTCTTCTTAAAATATTTTCATCATTTTCAGTCAAAGTATCAAAGTCATAATTATTAACATATATTTTCCCTGATGTTTTTATAATTTCATGTGAAATCAAATTAAATATTGTAGATTTTCCACTTCCACTATTTCCAATTAGTCCAATTAAACATTCTGAAGGGAGCGTTATATTTAAATCATCAATTATTAATCTTTTTTCTCTTCCATCAGCAACCTCAACACTGACACTTTCAAATTTTATCATTTTATCTCTCCGTTAATCTAAGTATGTAATTCCATCATACTTTATATCGTCATACTTCCATAATCCATTAGGTTGACAAGAATACTTAAAGAAACCTTCGTTGGCTCTATCTATAAGTTTATAAGTATAAAAGTAATCTTCATATTCTAATGACCTTGGAGTATAAGAATAAGTATGATATTTTTTTAATTTATACCACGTTCTATGCGTTTCAACTTTTACATTATAATTAATCTTATATAAATATGTAATATATACTTTAAAGTTTCCTCTAATTTCCCACGAATAATCTGTAGCTTGTGAAGAAGCATATAAATAATCAGTAAAAGTATGAGTTTTTCCATATGTATATGACTGTGATTGTCTAATTGTTCGTGAAATAGAGTTAGTAACCTCTCCATCAACTTCAGCATCAATTTTAATAGCTTCTACTGGAATAGAGGCTTTTGCCTTTATAGAATATGATTCACTCATACTTTCTGCAACACTTTCTTCATATGTAATAGTCATCTCTTCATTAAGTGTTTCTGTATGAGAGTGAGAATTTCCTGCACCTACATGAATAATATTCTCTTTAAGCATTTTAATTCTGCTATTTACAACATCTTCGTACTCATATGTAATGTATTTATATTGGTCTAAATTCATATAAGAATTTTTCCAATTACCTTCAATTATTGGACTAATGTTTCCACTAGTTCCTGATGAAAAATAATAGGCATTATCAAAAATATTAGCTTTAGGTTCAACAATTTTACTAACAGTCACATCATTATAAGTATATGTTATTTTATTAGATGCATAAGCTTTAATTGTAACAACATTTAAAATAGCTAAAACGCCAATAAACGAAATAGTTTTTTTCATTACCTTTTCCTCCTGTTTTTTTAGGGAGGATTTAGGATTATGCGCACAAGTAAACTCTCCTTCGTCCACCCGATAATAATAATAATAATGGGCTTTGTCAAGAGATTTGTGTGAATTTATTTTAAAAAAAGCTAATTTTTTAGAATTAGCCTTTGTAATATATTTGAATTTTACTTTAATAAATTATCTATTCTTTCTTTTCTGTTTTCAGCATTCATTACATAAGATCCTGCAACTACTATATCAATTCCAGCTTCCTTACATAATTTAACAGTATCAGCATTAACTCCACCATCAACTTCAATTAAATAATGATATCCATTATTCTTTCTAAGTTCATATAATTCTTTAATTTTATCTACTGCGTTTGGCATAAACTTTTGTCCACCAAAGCCAGGCTCTACAGACATTACAAGTACTAAATCTAACAAAGGTAAATAATCCTTAATAGCACTTACCAGAGTATTTGGTTTAATAGATAATCCTACAAGTTTATTATATTTTTTTATTTCATTAATAGTATCTAAAACAGGTGATTTAGATTCAACATGGAAAGTTATTATATCAGAGCCTGCATCACTAAACTGTTTTATGTAATTTAATGGGTTTGATATCATTAAATGAACATCATAAATGTTATTTGGTGTATATCCTCTAAAATCTTTAACAAACTTTGGCCCAAAGGTTATGTTTGGAACAAAGTCTCCATCCATAACATCTATATGTATATATTTAACTAAACTTTCTAATTCTTTTAAATCATCTTTAAGGTGTGAAAAATCACAAGTAAGAATTGATGGTGAAACTTCCATTTTTATTAACCTCTATTCTTTATTATTTCTTCTCTCATCTTTAAATAATTAATATATCTAGTATCTAATATCTTACCAGAGACATAAGCTTCATATACACCACATCCCGGTGTATTTTTAAGATGAGCACAATCATTAAATTTGCATTTATATTCATCAAATTCTTTGAACAAATGAGATAATTTTTTGGGGTCTAGGTCAAAGAACGATAAATCAAATTTAGAAAATCCTGGAGTATCTCCTAGCAAGATATCTTCATAGGAATACAATGTAGATTCTCTTGTTGTATGCTTACCACGACCAAGGGCTTTTGATATTTCATTCGTATTTAGGCTAAAGCCTGGTATTATTCCATTAATAAGAGTTGATTTACCTGCACCTGTTTGTCCTGATAATACTGACACCTTACCTCTTAATATATCAAGGATTTGGCCTCTTTCTTTAAGGTTCAATGAATTTACAAACATAACTATATATCCCATTTTTCTATAATAATCCATTTTAAGATTTAAAGACACATATTCATCATCTGTAAGTAAATCAGCCTTAGATATAATTATTACAGGTGTAATATCAGCTTTTATAATGTTTGCTAAAAACATATCTAATAGATAGAAACTAAATGTTGGTTCTTTTGCCGCAAATACTAATATAATTTGATCTACATTAGAGATATCTGGTCTTATAAGAGAATTTTTTCTTGGCATAACTTCAGTAATATAATTAATGCCATCATTAATCTCTAAGATTACAAAATCTCCAACCTTTGGACTAAGCTTTACTCGTGTAGTAGATGTTTTTCGTGACATCTTATTTGTGCTTATATTAAATTCTGAATTACTATCAACTTTTTTATATCTAAGTCTTCCTGAAGCCTTAGCTGTAATTATAGATTTATCATCTAATATTACTTGATAGTTTCCTCCATTTAAATTAATTACACGACCCTTAGTCATAGATCCTCCTATTCCATATGCTTACTTCTTAATTGACCACATGCTGCATCAATATCGCTTCCATATTCATAACGTTGTGTAACATTAATCTTACACTTCTTTAATGTATCAAAGAATGCTGTGGTATGTTCATGTGTTGACTTAATATATGGTTTTTCCTTAACCTCATTATAAGGAATAAGGTTTACATATACATTCATACCTTTTAATAAATGTGCTAGTTCTAGCGCATTTTTTACACTATTATTTATTCCTTCAAGCAATATATATTCAATAGTTACTCTTCTATTTGTAATATTTATATATTCTTTAATTGCAGGAATTAACATTTCAAGTGGATATGCCTTATTTACTGGCATAATTTGTGAACGTATTTCATTATTTGGCGCATGAAGAGAAATCGCAAGATTTGATTGTAAATCTTCATGAGCATAATCAAGTATACGTGGTACAATTCCTGATGTTGATACTGAAATATGACGAGCACCAATTTCAAGTCCATGTGGATTATTAATAATATGAAGGAACTTCATAATATTATCATAATTATCAAATGGCTCACCAATTCCCATAACTACTACATGGGTAATCTTTACTCCTACCTCATACTCAACAGACATTAATTGTAATACTACTTCAGCTGCATCAAGACCTCTTATGCACTTTTTCATACCAGATGCGCAAAATGCACAACTCATATTACATCCAAGTTCAGATGTAACACAAGCACTATATCCATAAGGATGATGCATCAAGACTGTTTCTATTAAATTTCCATCAAAAAGTTTAAATAAAAACTTGTGTGTACCATCATTTGCGATTTGGTGTGTCACAACTTCTAAAAGATCAAGCGAGAAATCTTTTTTAAGATTTTCTATAACATCTTTTTTAATATTTGTAATTTCATCAAATGATCTTATACCTTTTCTATAAATCCACTCATATACCTGAGTAGCTCTAAAAGGCTTTAATCCTATTGATACAAAATATTCCTTTAAGTCCTCTAAACTTAAACCATATATACTTTTCATTATTTCACCTTATAATTTTTATCTATTTTAATCATTACCTTATTCTTATCATCATCATTTTCAAATCCTGATAATTTAAACATATATACAACTGATGAATTTAAGTATACACATACTATATCATCAAAATATTGAACTTTATAAACCAGAAGATAATTTAGTTTTTGATGAAGCTTCGCAACACCAGAATCTAGGGTTATATCCATTTCATTTTCATCAAATTGATATTTATATTTAAAACCTCTTGCGATAGCTCTATTTTGTCTATCAACAAACATAGACGCAAATAATCCTAAAATAAGTGGTAATATAGCGATAATTACACCACATGGAATTAATACATATGGTAAGAATTTCGCATCAAAATTATCTGTTAATGTAGAAACCAATAAAGATACTCCAATAATTGTTATTATTACACCAATTACAGAAAAGCTTAATCCTGATCTTATTGAATTATTTCTTGTTAGTTTAATTAAATCACTTCTTGTGATTTCACCTTTATTAACAATTCTTTTTACTTCAAAATGTTCTACCTCTTTATTTAAAGAATCATCATTTTGAATTTTCTCTTCATCTAATACTTCCATATTAATCACCACTTCCCTTCCATTATATCATAATTATTAAAAAAGCCCAAAAAATATAATTTAGTTGAAAAGGATCTAAAAAGATAAGCTTATTAAGTCATTAT